>NZ_JAFNJD010000006.1:0-101023 GCF_017368415.1 Shewanella sp. 4t3-1-2LB | reverse complement strand
ATGTGATCTGTAGCAATGATTGAATAATTGCTGAAAAATTGTTTTTAGCTCAAATTATATTTACGGAATTTATAAGAAAAACATCATGTAGAGAAGTTGTGGCCATCCAAAATAAAACGCTAATCTTGTTGTCAAAAAACCTTTTTATTTCTATTAAAAATTAATTATTTCAATAAACTATATTTATAAGGCTCTACCACAGCAAGAGTCTAACAGCGTGATAAAGTTGATAATTGTTGTCAAATATTGAATAATACCGTCCAATAAAAACTATTTGAACACTAATTAATTATTTGGTTAGTACTCAAATAGTTTTCCGCGACAGTGTTGCAACGACAATAATGCAAGGAGAACTTACGATGAATGCCAACAACTCTCTGGAGGCTGACAGTCATCACCATATCGGCCTGAAAGAGCATGCCAGTTACCTGCTACAGCTCAGTTGTTTCTGGCTAATACTGGCGACCTACCTATTCCCCATGTGCAAACAAAAATTCAACCAAGTTATTGGCAAATAAACACAGGCACCCACTACATGGATAATTCAACGTATATTGCTTTGGCCATCTATTTTCTGGTCATGTTAGCGATAGGTCTATTTGCCTATCGCAATTCCACAGATGATATTTCCGGCTACATTCTTGGGGGACGTAAAGTCAGTCCTCAGGTGACCGCGCTATCGGCGGGCGCTTCTGATATGAGTGGCTGGATGCTGATGGGCTTACCCGGTGCCATGTTTGTGCAGGGTTTCAACACTATCTGGATTGCACTGGGACTGCTGATTGGCGCGCTATGCAACTACCTGCTGGTGGCGCCACGCTTACGGGTATATACCGTAGAAGCCGATGATGCCCTCACCTTACCGGACTTTTTCAGCAAACGCTTCGGTTTGAACAACGGCGCGGTAAGGATGGTATCTGCTGCCGTCATTATTCTGTTTTTCACCCTTTACACCTCCTCCGGTCTAGTCGCGGGCGGCAAGCTATTTGAAACGGCCTTCCACCTGAATTATCAAATGGGACTGTTTGTTACCGTTGGGGTAGTCGTGGCTTATACACTACTGGGTGGCTTTCTGGCGGTGAGTATGACCGACTTTGTGCAGGGTTGTATCATGTTTGTCGCGCTGGTACTGGTGCCTTATGTGGCCTACGAACAGTTTGATAGCACCCATGATATGTTGCTCAATGCCCGCAGCACCATCGATTCGCTCTCAGACTCCATGAGTCGCATCAGTCTGCTAACTATCGTTTCAAGTCTGGCGTGGGGGCTGGGCTATTTTGGGCAACCCCATATCATTGTGCGCTTTATGGCGATCCGTTCGGTCAAGGACATTAAAGTTGCCCGTAATATTGGCATGGGCTGGATGCTGGTGACCATTATTGGAGCCTTGGCAACTGGGTTGGTAGGTGTCGCTTATGTGCATAAATTCGGACTGGAGTTGAAAGACCCAGAAACCATTTTTATCGTGTTTTCACAGATTTTATTCCATCCACTGATCACCGGTTTCCTGCTGGCGGCGATTTTGGCGGCAGTCATGAGTACGATTTCCAGCCAGTTGCTGGTGTCGTCCAGTTCTTTGACTGAAGATGTTTATCGCGCACTGTTTCATCAAGATATTGATGAGAAAAAGCTGGTTAACATCGGCCGCTTTGGGGTATTTGCGGTAGCCGCAGTGGCCACGCTGTTGGCAATGGATCGTTCCAGCAGCATTCTGGATCTGGTGAGCAACGCTTGGGCGGGATTCGGTGCCGCGTTCGGTCCATTGGTGCTGTTCAGCCTGTTCTGGCACAAAATGAACCACACCGCAGCGGTATCCAGCATTGTCGCGGGAGCCGTAACCGTGCTGTTCTGGATTTACGCGCCGGTCTTACCAGATGGCAAAACCCTCTCCAGTGTAATTTATGAAATTGTGCCGGGCTTCTTGGTTAGTTCCGCCACCATTATTCTGGTGAGCCATTTTGGTAAGGATCCCTCCAGAGCCGTACAAAAGACTTTTCATGCCACCAATGAAAAGCTACAGGAACTCAGTTAGTTCCATCACGTTCATCAGGGCAGTTAACGACTGCCCAACAATTCACTCAAGCCTGACAACTCAAGGACGTTATGAACGCTAAAAGCAAACAACGTATCGTGCTCAAGGTCGGCAGTGCCTTGATCGCCCCTGATCGACAGGGCTGTAGTTCTCGTTATCTGCTGGCAATCGCCCAGTTTATCGTACGCTGTCGCGGCCAAGGGCTACAGGTCATTCTGGTTTCCTCCGGTTCCATCGCTGCCGGTGCTCACCGCTTTCCGCTGCGAGCTCGGGATAACAGCACCAGCCCTGAGGCACTGTTGGCACTGAAAAAAGCGATGGCGGCTGCGGGTCAAACCGAAATGATGGCCACCTGGGACAAGTTTTTCGACTTTCCCACTGCCCAAATCCTGTTAACCCACGGCGATCTTAGGGATCGAGAACGTTACCTCAGTATTCGCGACACCATCAGTACCCTGCTGGAGCACGATATATTGCCGATCGTTAACGAAAATGACACGGTCACCACCGATGCCCTGAAAGTGGGCGACAATGATAATTTGTCTGCCATGGTAGCGGCGGCGGCCGATGCCCGCAGTTTGGTGATCTGCTCCGACATCGATGGTCTATATGATAAAAATCCGCATCTCAATGCCGATGCTAAGTTGCTCCCCGAAGTGACAAAAATTGATGGCAGCATCTACGCCATGGCTGGCGGCAGTCACAGCGATGTCGGTACCGGCGGCATGTTGACTAAGATCCAGGCAGCAGAAAAAGCCGTTTCTCACGGCATCGACACCTATATTGTTAACGGCTTCAAAGAGTCCAGTTTCAATGACCTGTTGCTGGGTAAGAGCCCTGGCACCCTGTTCCGCGGCTCCGATACGCCAATGTTGGAGCGCCTGCATTGGTTTACCCATACAGTACGCGCTCAAGGTGAAGTCATTGTGGCGACGACCGAAGAGGTGCACTCTGCCGAGGACTGCGCTAATTTGTCCAGTGATGAAGTGTTAGATGTTAAAGGCACATTCTCTGAAGGTGACACCATCTTGCTACGCAGTGATGATGGTACCCGTCTGGCAAAAGCCCGTAGTAACTACAGTAGTCGGTTACTGAAATTTATCGCCAAGCAGGACGACTCCAAACTGGTCGACAGCTTTACCCACGAGCGCAGCCTTATTGCGCCACAGGACATCGCCCTGCTTTCCCCAAAGGCCACCCCGATGGAGGAAAAATCATGAGTATGATAACAGAACTTGCTCACGCCGCTCGCCAAGCATCGCGCCAATTGGCAGCGTTGGACAGCGACAGTAAAAACCAGGTGTTAAGCGCCATGAGCAACGCCCTCAGAGCCAACCAGGATGATATTCTTGCGGCCAATCAAAAAGACCTACAGGCGGCCCGCGATCAAGAAATCAGTGAAGCGATGCTGGATCGACTGACGTTGACACCAGAGCGCATCAACACCATGGCAGAAGGTATCGACACAATTGTCGGTCTCGCCGACCCAGTAGGTCTGCGACGTGAACTGGGCACTCGCCCTAACGGTATCAAGATCAGCAAATTACGCGTGCCATTAGGTGTAATCTGCATGATTTATGAAGCGCGGCCAAATGTGACCGCCGATGCCGGAGCCTTATGTTTTAAGTCCGGTAACGCGGTGATCCTGCGCGGTGGTAAAGAAGCGCTGCGCTCTAGTCTGGCAATAGCCGAAGTGCTGCATCAAGTGCTCAGATTATTCAATCTGCCAGAAGCCTTGATTACCGTGGTGCCCGATCCAGACCGGGCGCTAATGCTGGAATTACTGCAACAACGGCAAACCATCGATTTAGTTATTCCCCGTGGCGGCGAAGGCTTGATTAACTTTGTCACCGACAATAGCAAAATCCCGGTGATCCAACATTTTAAAGGGGTTTGCCATCTGTACGTGGATCGTTCCGCCGATGTGGAAAAAGCGCTGAATCTGCTGCTTAACGGTAAAACCCAACGCACTGGCGTATGTAATGCGTTGGAAGGATTGTTGGTGCATAAAGATATCGCCCCCGTCTGGCTACCGATTGCCGCACAAGCGCTGGCAGATAAAGGGGTCAAGATCAATTGCGATGCCGCCTCTGCTGCATATTTTGAACAACCAACAGTGCTTACTGATGAGCTGTTCGGTGAAGAATATCTCGGTCTAGAGATCGCCATTAGACAGGTAGATTCTCTTGATGGCGCGATGGATCATATCGCACGTTTCGGTAGTCATCATACCGAAGTGATCTGTACCGAAGACCTGCAGGCCGCCACCAAGTTTCAGCAACAGGTTGACGCCTCGGTGGTGATGGCCAATGCTTCTTCGCGTTTCAGCGATGGAGCGGAACTGGGACTCGGTGCAGAAATCGGTATCGCGACCACCAAGCTGCATGCCTATGGGCCAATGGGGTTGGAGTCGTTGACAACTGAAAAGTATCTGGTAAACGGCACCGGGCAGGTACGTACCTAAAATTTTGCTCACGCAACGGAGTCTGTTCCCGATGTTTGCAGCAGCGAACGCTGTGTTGTGATCTGCAACAGTTGTCGGTCGTGGCAAATCGCGGTGGCTGCGGTAGAATAAGCCATCTTTTGTCACGGGCCAGTTTGCCAGTGGAACAGCTCCTTTTGCCACATCACTGCATTTCATATATGCCAAATCGGCTGCCTGCCCGTGCCTGTCTGGCCACAACTATCACCCTATCTGCCAGATGTAACCTCAATCCCTATCATCAAAGGAACTCCTGTCATGGGTCTTGCTGATTCCGTTTTAGCCGTTAATAACGACTTGCCTATCCGTACCGACAAGCCGGTTCATAGTGGAAAAGTCCGCAGTGTGTATTGGTTGACTGAGGCAGACAGTGCCCGGCTGATCCGCGAGCAGGGTTACCAGGTTCCCGCCGATACCCCATTAGCGATCATGGTGATCAGTGACCGTATCTCGGCCTTTGATTGTATTTTTCATGGTGAAGGTGGCCTGCAGGGGATCCCTGGCAAAGGCGCGGCGCTGAACGCCATCTCCAATCACTGGTTCAAGCTGTTCAAGCAGCATGGTCTGGCCGATAGCCATATTCTGGATATTCCGCATCCGCTGGTGTGGATTGTACAAAAAGCACGCCCCATTAAAGTCGAAGCCATTATCCGACAGTACATCACCGGCTCAATGTGGCGTGCTTATGAAAAAGGCGAGCGGGAATTCTGCGGCATCACCCTGCCAGAAGGTCTACAAAAAGATCAAAAATTGCCAGAACTGCTGCTGACACCATCCACTAAGGGCATCCTTAAAGGCATCCCCGGTGTGCCAGAACAGGATGATGTCAACGTCAGCCGTGCCGACCTAGAAGCTAACTGGCAGGCCTTTGGCTTTGAAAAACGAGAAGATATCGCGCTGTACGAACAATTGTTAAAACAGGGATTTGCGGTGATATCCAAAGCGCTGGCCGATATTGACCAGATCTTTGTTGATACCAAGTTTGAATTTGGCTATGTCACCGACAACCAAGGCCAGTCCAAGTTAATCTATATGGATGAAGTGGGTACGCCTGACTCTTCACGGATTTGGGATGGTGCGGCTTATCGCGAAGGCAAAATTCTGGAAAACTCTAAAGAAGGCTTCCGGCAGTTTCTGCTCAAATACTTCCCTGACCCAGACATTCTACTGAACAAACAGCGCATGCCGGAACGTGAGGCCTTAGCGCGTGATAACGAGTTACCATTAGATGCGATGATGGCAGTTTCTAAGACTTACATAGGCGTTGCAGAAAAAGTCACCGGCAAGCCAATTACGCTGTCAGCGAATCCCAAGGCGGAGATTGTTGACATCCTCAAAACTCGCTATGGACTGATAGACTAAGCGGCGGATCAATCAAGTAACAAGGCGCTATTCAGCGCCTTGTTACTTTTTCATCTCAGTTACTGCACTGACCGTTATCCAGTTGGATAGCGTTATTCTTCAGCCACAATTGGGCAATACCCGGTTCATCGCCAATACGGTAATGTGGTGCCGCATCAGTTGCTTCACTGGTGGCTATAGGGTCAGCAGAAGGCAAGTAATGTATCTGCGGGAAAATCGCCCGAGCCTGCTCCGCTTGGCTTTTAACATCACATTGTTCATCGCCTGCGGCAGTTCCCAAACTGATGATCTGTCGATTGCTATCCAGCATCACAAAAATTATCCCGTCGTCCTGCATAAAGCGGGCGCTATAGGCCGCACAACGGTTACTGGCTGTTTTGTCATAGAGCAAATGGCCGTTCTGCTCAGCTTCCATGGCCGACATGCCAAGATACAGCGGACCGATGCCAACTTTGCCATCCTGTTGCCATAACTGATCGATACGGGCGCAATTACTGGAATCCAGCGCGTTATCATCCTGCGGCGGCTCGGCAGCAATCACTAGACTCGTATACAGGAGCGTAAAACCTGCTATCAGGGCAAACTTCATCGTGATTCCTCCGCTGGAAAAACCAAAGACCGTCGTCATCAGCACTACTGCAAACAGTGCTGACCGCTGCTTATTAATAGTGCCTCAGTTTGGCAAAACTCGAGCAGCAGGTCACGCACTTTTACATCCACAACGTTTGCTGATCACACCGCTAAACAATCAGTTACAGCACAGGCATCCAGGCGGATTCAGGCAACAGATACAAACCAGCCGCGTGCTCAGCGCCTGCGCCAACGATATGACCAATACCGGACGCCATCACCGCCAGTGTGACATCAAACGCATTCAGGCTATCGCCATAACCGGCGGTAAGGTTAAACATTGAACCATCCGCCAGCAGGTACAAGGTTTTGCCACCAAATTCATAGGCATCGATATAAGGCATCGGTAGACTGTGACGGGCATGTTGCTTCAAGAAGGGCACGTCAATTTCCTGTGAAACATGGCCGACGTTAAGAATAAACGCCCCGTCTTTCATCGCCTGCAAATGTTTGGCACTTAACACACCATAAGCCCCGGTAGCGGTGGCAACCACATCGGCCTGTATAACCGCATCTGCCAAATCTACCACCGGCCAGCCATCATATTTGGCTTGCAGCGCTCTGGCCGGGTTTAACTCAGCCACTTGCACTTGACCACCGTAGGCTTTGGCGGCCGCGGCCACACCTTGCCCAACGAGGCCGTAGCCGATCACGATGACGGTTTTCTCGTGCAAAGTGAGATGCGTCGTTTGAAAGAAAGTATGCCAAGCCGTGAGTCCAACCATGTGACGGTTGTGTAATCCCTCTTTCACCGGCAAATCGTCCCAGTTGAAAATAGGATAACGCGGATGGACACCGCCAAGACGGTTAATGCCGGAGCCGGTCGCTTCCAACCCAGCCACAATCTTCGGACCAGTAGCTGACTGGTGCAGGCGGGTAGTTAGATCAGCGCCCATCTCACATAGGTGCGTAGGTTGCCAAGCCAGTGCTTTATCAAAAGAATCCGACCAGTCAGCATCGCTCATATCCCGCCAGGCATGCGCCGCAGCGCCTTTAGCCACCAGATATTTGACGACATCGTCTTGCACCGTTGTCGGATTGCAGGTGGTCAGGAACACATCTGCGCCTTTATCAAGCAGTCCGGCAACCAGTGGTGCCATTTTCAGGTCGAGGTGCATATTACAGGCGAGCCTGACGCCATGCAGGTCTGGTAACGCCGCGACTGCAGCGCGGGTACGGGTCATATGCAGGCTGGCCCAGGCCAGCTCTGCCGCAAAGTCTTGGTACATGAGAACAACTCCAGCGTTAGCGAAGTGGCTATTCTACTGTTTTTAGCACGTTGGGAAAGCCGTCATTGACGCAGGCCGATGCCGTTGATAACAGCGATAAAGACAAGCGCTGCTTTTATCGCCTAGCGCTATGCCCCCATTGCGATAAAGTCTGGTAACGCTTTGATCCGGTCAATCCAAGCACCAATGGCTGGATAATGTTCCAGTGAGAACCCGCCCTCATCCGCGACATGGGTGTAGGCGAATAAACTAATATCTGCGGTGGTCAGCTTGTCGCCAGCCATATAGCGGCTACGCTGCAACTGCTGTTCCATCACAGCGAGTGCCTTATGACCGCCCTTCTGTTTAGCGTCATATTCCGCCCGACGCTCTGCTGGCAAACCAAGATACTTGGCAATGAAGCGCGCAACCGCAATATAGGGTTCGTGACTGTACTGTTCAAAAAACTGCCACTGCTGTACTTTCGCCAGCGCAAATGGCTCAGTAGGCAACAGCACCGAGCCATAGGCCAGATAATTAATGATGGCATTGGACTCTGACAGCGTACGGCCATCGTCAAGTTCCAGTAATGGAATTTTGCCGTTGGGATTTTTCTCTAGGAAGGATGCGACACGGGTGTCTCCGGCCAGAATATTCACCGACACCCATGCATAATTCACATGCAGTAAGGCACATAACAATTGTACTTTGTAACAGTTGCCGGACAGTCGGTCACCATAAAGCTTGAATGTTGCCATCGATATTATCCTAAAATTCAAATAGCTTGGCCCTAGCGAATATTGTGCGTTTACCTTGAATAATACGGAACCAAGCGCCCGAGTTTTATGTTAGCCAGTACTGCTTAAGCCACTCTACAGTAGCGTCTATATCGGCACTTTCTGCCAGTTGTAACATCCGCGGTAATTTGTCTACCGCATCCAGTGCTATGGTTTCTCCTTTGCCAAACACTAACTGCAACCTTTGGTATCGCACGCCCAGCAGTTGCTGCGCCTGATAGTCAGCAATACCCGAGACACCGTCCATCAGGATGTTAATCAGCGGTTTGATCCACTGGGCATAGCCCCAGTCCAAGGTTTTACCTTTGATATAAGTGAGGCTGATACCTGTGCCAACCGACAGCAATACCACCTCGTCAAGTGCGGCGCGCTCCTGTGGCAAATTGCGTTGCGAAATTGCTTGTACCAGCCCGACAATGGCCGGGTTATTAGCATACACACCGCCATCTATATAACCATCCGCTGAGGGGAAATAGGTTGGGGCGGCGCTAGTGTATAACGCGACATCGGCCACCCGCGCCTCGGCATCACAATCACTGCCACCAAAATTATGAAAAATCTTTGGCTTCCAGCTACGGGATGCTGTCGTTGCGCCGTTATCCAGATCGAAGGTGGGTATGGCAACTTTGCGGGACAACTCTGCCAGTCGTAACTCTCCAAACGTCTGATCAAGCACCTTTTTTAAGGGTTTGGTGGCATATTCGGCACCAATCGTCTTGCCAAGGTCGCGGATATTATCCCAGATACTGTCATCAAAGATTTCTGCGCCATGTTGCAGATATAAATCGGCAATCTGTTTGGGGGTGCGACCAGCGGCCAGCCCTAACGCCAAAATGCCACCGGTTGAAGTGCCCGCCAGCAAATCGACTTGTGCTAACCAACCGGCTATCTGTGGATGTTCGTTGAGTCGTTGCAGTAACTGCGCACTGATCACCCCGCGCAACCCACCACCATCCAGACTTAAAATACGATATTTAGCCATTGTTCTCCCTGCCTGTCTGAGTCGTCCCTGTAAACTGCTATTCCCGCAGCAACAGTAGCTGATTACTGTTGTAAAAACGCCAGTGCTGCGGCGGTTTTACTGGGAATAAATTCAATCACTTCATAATCTGCGAGTTGCTGTTGTTGAAAAGGATCCTGTGCCAGGATCTGCAGCAACTGCTCTCGGCTATCCGCTTGCGCCAAAATCACGCCACCAGTACGCGGTACTTTGCGACCAGAGGCCAGAAACACCCCAGCCGCATACTGCTGCTCAAGATAGGCGATATGGGCGGCCAGATGTTGTTCCACTTTACTGATATCACAGGTATAGCTTAACAATACAACAAACATTGATGACGTTCTCCAACGCAATGAGGCTCACTCAGCCACAGCCACAAAGGCCATTTCCAACAGGTATTGCGGATCGGCCAGTTCCGCCTTAACGCAAACCCGGCTAGGAGCACAGCCTTCTGGAAACCAAGCTTCCCACAGTTCATTCAATACCGCAGCATTGGCAAAATCGGTGAGATAAATCGTCACCGCTAACACGCGGCTACGGTCACTGCCAATGCGCTGCAATTTGTTATCTGCTTGCGCCAGGATAGCGCTAACTTGTTCACGGATATCGCCTAAAGGTTCACTCTCGGCCACTTCCACAAAATGGGCAATACCGTGGTAAATTGTGACATCAGACCAACGTTTACCGGGATTAATTCGTTGAATAGACATGATTCTTTCCGTCAATTAAGCAAAATAGCTATGGTAGCGGAAATCCTGACAACAGCCGAACCATTGCAGCGGCTTTTATGCAGAGTTTTGCGTTAGCTGACGCAATTTTCTATGATCGCCTGAAAATATCCGTTGGAAAAAGCCCATGAAGTTGACCCTGTTAACACAATCCCTGTATGACAAACTCTATCGCGATATCCGCGAATTTCGCATCACCTTTGATCTGCCAGTGGCGGTGCCTGACTCATTAGATGATAAACAGGATCAACTACATACATCCTTGATCAGTGAAGAACTGACGGAGTTGGCCGAAGCTAAAGACAAAGTGGAACAAGCCGACGCCATCGTTGACAGTGTTTATGTGCTGATGGGGCGACTGGTTCATCTAGGGGCGACCGGATTGGAACAGCGGCTGGAGATCAGCTATCTAGTAGATCTATTGCTACAGGTGGCTAGCAACCGCGGTATCGACTTTGTTCCCTGCTGGGATGAAGTACACAGCAGCAATATGAGCAAGGTTTGTCGCACCGAACAGGAACTACAAGAGACCATTGCCCATTACGCCAAACAAGGGATCGTCATCAGTGGCAGTCGTAATGGTGATTACCTGATCGCCAAATGCGCCCAAGATGTGGTGATGGCGGGTAAAACCGTGCGGCGCGGCAAGGTGTTAAAATCTGTGTACTATCGCCCGGCAGATTTAGGGGCGCTGGTGAATTAGGCGTTGTTGCGGGTTACTGCTGAAATCCAGTTACCAACTGACGGGTCAGTTCAGCCGCCGGAATCGCCCGGCAGCCACTGGCATTCTGACCACCCCATAACGGACTGAAATCGCTGCTACCTTGTTGCTCTGCGGCGCTGCGTAACGGCGCGATGGCACCTGCTGCCAGCGGAAAATCCGGGATGGTCGCAGTAGCCTGCTCCTGCATCAAGCGATTTACTATGCCTCTGGCTGGTCGCCCACTAAAGACTCGTGTAAGTGCGGTATGCGAGTTGCGTTGAGGATCCGCCAAAGCCTGACGGTGCAACTGACTGATAGTGGTTTCGGGACACAGTAGATAAGCCGTTCCTACTTGTACCGCAGATGCCCCCAGCGTCACCGCTGCCGCAATGCTCTTGGCATCAACAATTCCCCCCGCGGCAATCACCGGGACATTTAGCGCCGCCACCAATTGCGGTAATAAGGCAAAAGTGCCCAATTGAAGAGACAGATCATCATTGAGGAAGTGCCCGCGATGTCCACCGGCTTCCAGCCCTTGAGCGATGACAGCATCCACGCCCTGCGCCTGTAGCCACAGACCTTCGGCAACAGTGGTGGCACTGGCAATCACCTTGCTGCCCCAGGATTTCACCTGCTGCAATAATGACGGCTCAGGTAAACCAAAATGAAAACTGACCACTTCTGGCTGCAATGGTGCAATCGCCTCAGCCATCGCGGTATCAAATGGACGGCGTTCCGCAACCGCATTCACCGCAGTGGCTGACAACTCCCAATAGTATGGTTGCAATCGCTGCTGCCACTGCTGCAACTTTTGTAGTTGCGCAATGGGAGGCGTATGGCAAAAGAAATTGAGATTGATGGGAGCCTTGGTTTGCTGGCGGAACTGCGCCACGGCTTGCTGGATCTGCGTTGCATTTAACATGGCACAGGGCAAAGACCCCAAGGCACCCGCACTTGCCACCGCGAGCGCCAGTTCGATTCCTTGAGCACCGGCCATGGGCGCCTGAATTAGCGGCCACTTTACCCCTAATAACTGCATCCCTGCCTCCTGATTAACGGGCAATGTTCAATATCAGGCTGTCGGCATCTAGATAGCAACACCCAACAGATAATCCATACCTAACGCCAAAAACAGTGCCATTCCAGCCCAATTATTGTTGAGAAACGCTTGCAGACATGGCGCGCGTTCGCGGCCAAAAATCAGTCGCTGCTGATACAGACTGAAGCCGATAAATGCCAACAAACCGACGAGATACATCAAGCCACGGTCAGCGACAAAACCGGCGGTCATAAAACAGGTTAATGCTGCCAACTGAAATAACCCAATGATCTGCCGATCATATTTGCCAAACAGAATTGCCGTCGATTTAATGCCAACTTTCAGGTCATCATCACGATCTACCATGGCATACATGGTGTCGTAAGCAATAGTCCAGCACCAGTTAGCAGCAAACAGCCACCAGGCTTCGGCAGGCACGGCCCCCGTCTGGGCGGCATATGCCATCGGGATAGACCAGCTCCAAACAACCCCCAGAAACATCTGCGGCATATTGGTAAAACGTTTGGTAAACGGATAAATGATGGTGAGTACCATGCCGATATAGGACAGTTTCACCACCAACGGATTGAGCATCAGTACCAAACAGAACGCCACCAGCCCCAGCACCACAAATAACAGCAGTGCTTCTTTAACGGTAACCTCGCCGCTGGCCAGAGGCCGCAACTTAGTGCGTTCCACCCGGATATCAAGGTGACGGTCGGCATAATCATTGATAATGCAGCCACAGGCACGCATGATGAACACGCCAAGGATAAAGACCACCAGCACTTTTAAGTCAGGTAATCCCCCCGCAGCCAGCCACAACGCCATCAAACATGGCCATAGCAGCAGAAATGTTCCGATTGGACGATCAATACGAGCAAGACGTGCATATGCGTCAAATTTTTCCCTAATATTCATGGGTCTGCTCTCTCCAATTACCTCAGCCCTGATACTACCGTTGTGCATTATGGCGCAGTCAGAATGTGATTTACACCACAAAATAAACTTTTTAACCGGGAATTACACCACCTGTAACTTAGCGTAGGCCACGACCAGCCACTTGCTGCCAAAATCATCAAAATTGACTTGCACCCTGGCCTGAGCGCCGCTGCCTTCGCTGTTGGTGACTGTGCCTTCACCAAACTTAGCATGCAGCACCCGTTGACCATGATGAAAACCGCTATCATCAAACGGCTGGCTACGACTGAAACGCGTATTCAATGCTGGGGTAGACACCTGTGCCTTTAACCGGACTTCCTGTACACACTGTGGCGGGATCTCTTTAATGAAACGCGATGGTCTGGCGTAATTCTCACGACCGTATATGCGCCGCGATTCAGCATAGGTGATATAGAGCTGCGCCATGGCACGAGTCATGCCGACATAACACAGTCGCCGCTCCTCCTCGAGACGATCGCCCTCTTCCAAGGTGAGTTGGCTGGGGAAAATGCCTTCTTCGACCCCTGCCATAAATACCACCGGGAACTCCAGACCTTTAGCCGAGTGCAACGTCATTAACTGCACGGCGTCTGTATGCTCATCGGCCTGTCCTTCACCTGCTTCCAACGCTGCATGAGATAAAAAGGCGTTGAGTTCGCCCATGTCCATGAGTTCTTCCGGCACTTCAAATGTCCGTGCAGCAGTCACCAATTCTTCTAGGTTTTCTACCCGGCTTTGGGCCTTTTCACCTTTTTCCTGTTCATACATCGTCTTCAGGCCTGAAGTCTGGATCACGTGGTCGGTTTTGCGATACAGGGCCATCTCCTCAGTATCGTGCGCCAAACCGACAATCAGATCCATAAAACTACGCACAGCGCTAGCGGCGCGACCGCTAAGAATTTTCTGCTCCAGCAACTGCCCGGCAGCCTGCCACAAGGTCAGTTGGTGCTGGCGCGCGGTGCTGCGCATAATATCCAAGGTGCGATCACCAATGCCCCGGGCTGGCGTATTCACCACTCGCTCAAAAGCGGCATCATCATCATGGTTGGCCATCAAACGCAAATAGCCCATGGCATCCTTAATTTCCTGGCGTTCGAAGAAACGCAGACCACCATAAATACGATAAGCCAACCCTTTATGCAGTAACGCTTCTTCCAGCACCCGCGATTGTGCATTGGAACGGTAGAGTATGGCGCAATCGGCCAAACTGCCGCCTTTATCCTGCCAGTCAGCAATACGACCAACGATAAAACGGGCTTCATCCAACTCATTAAACGCACAATAGACCGAGATAGGCTCGCCTTCAGCATCTTCGGTCCACAAGTCTTTACCAAGACGCCCCGGATTATTGGCAATTAATTCATTGGCAGCTTTCAAAATATTGCCGGTAGAGCGATAGTTCTGTTCCAGACGAATGGTTTCCGCCTGTGGAAAATCCTTGAGAAAACGATGTAGGTTTTCTACCTGCGCCCCACGCCAGCCATAAATCGACTGGTCGTCATCGCCGACAATCATCACATGGCCCGTGTCGCCGGCCAGCAAACGGATCCAAGCGTATTGAATGGCGTTAGTATCTTGAAACTCATCCACCAGAATATTGCGGAAACGCTCCTGATAATGCGCTAACAAATGCGGTTTATTGAGCCATAACTCGTGTGCCCGCAGCAAAATTTCAGCAAAGTCCACCAACCCCGCACGGTCGCAAGATTCTTGGTAGACGCGGTACAACTCCAGCAGCTTTTGTTCCAGAGGGAACGGCCCGGCATCAATGGCCGACGGTCTTAATCCCTCATCTTTTTTGCCATTGATATAACCTTGCACCATGCGCGGAGGGTACTGTTTTTCATCAAGATTCAGGCTTTTGATGATACGTTTGATCAAACGGTGCTGGTCTTCACTGTCAAGGATCTGGAAGTTCTGTGGCAGACCCGCCTCTTGCCAATGGGTACGTAATAGCCGATGGGCCAGGCCATGGAAAGTGCCAATCCACATGCGGTTCATATTGTGACCAATCAGCCGCTCGACACGCTCACGCATCTCGGTGGCAGCCTTATTGGTAAAGGTGACGGCCATAATCGAATAGGGGCTTTGGTTTTCTACCTGCATCAGCCAAGCAATGCGGTGGGTCAACACCCGCGTCTTGCCACTGCCCGCCCCCGCCAGCACCAGCATACTTGATTGCGATGCGGCCACCGCTTGGCGCTGCCGGTCATTCAGACCATCCAACAGGTATGAAACATCCATTAACCGTTCTCCCCTCAAAACGAGGGCGCATTATAGCAAATAAGGCTATCTGGTCGCATGACTTATAGGATCTTGCTTATTCATCAGGCTTGCAGGCCGTTATCTACCCGCAGAAAATGGCGATGAGAGCTACGTGTAGCAAACGGAATAACAAAAAACTATGGAAAGAAAAGCCGGGAAATATCCCGGCTTAAACACATCATGAAACTTTAGCTTTGGCTATCAGTGTTCCCGCCATTTTGCGGCGCAGATAGGCAATCTGCTGCATGTGTGGCAGATCTTTGGGGCAGTTGTCCTGACAACCGAGCAAGGTCATGCAACCAAATACGCCATCCTGAGTGCCAATCACATGATAGAAATCATCTGCCGTACGGGCATCACGGCTATCCAGTTCAAAGCGAGCAATTTTCATCATGCCCACCGCACCGACAAAGGTGTCGCGCATCTGCGCGGTGGCGCAGGCAGAAACACAGACACCGCACTCAACGCAGCGTTCCAGCTCATACAACTTGGCGGCTTCGTCCGGTTCCATCGGTTGTTCCAGATGGTGAATATCGGCTTGCTGCGCTTTAGGATGCAGCCATAGTTTCAAGCGCTCCGCCAACTCGCGCATGAATTTACCGGTATTAACCGACAAGTCGCCAATCAGTTCAAACCCCGGCAACGGCATCAAGGTGATCACCGCATCTGAGTATTTGGCGGTTAAGGTACGGCACGCCAGCGTAGGTAAGCCATTAATCACCATGGCGCAACTGCCACATATGCCAGCGCGGCAAACAAAATCAAACTGCAATGACGGGTCTTGTTCCGCCCGCAGCCGATTCAGCGCAATAAAAACTGTCATCCCTGGGGTTTCATCCAACTGGTAATCCACCATTTTGGGGGCATCGTCAGGCAGTTGCGGATCGTAACGAAAGATCCTAAAAGTCAGACTACGGCTCATGATTTTTCTCCGCGGGCTAAAAGCTCATGTAAACGCTGATTTTGTGGCTGCAGATGCTCGGGTAACTCAAACGGCATCAGCGCCTGCTGTTTTTGTTGCCTAGACGCATCGTCGCCCAATTGCTGCAAGATCTCGGCGATTTGTTGCTGCCGTTTGGCGGTATCGGGGTGAGCAATCGCGTTATCGGCACCATATCCGCGGTAACCGGGCGGTAGCTCCATCTGCATCACATCCAACGCTTCATAGCTCAGGCTGGGTTCCAGTGCATTGGCATCCGGCCAACTGGAGAGGGTGCGACAGAGCCAATCTTTATCGTTACGCTGCGGGTAATCTTCGCGGGCATGGGCGCCACGGCTTTCAGTACGCGCCAGGGCACCACAGGCAACGGTGAGCGCGACCTTGAGCATACGCCGTACCCGCAGCGCTTCTGCGAGTTCAGGATTCGCGTGACGTTTTTTGCACTTGAGGTGAATATGCCGCGAGCGTTCCAGCAGTGATTTCAGCTCATCCACGGCTTTTTGTAGTTCAGGCCCATTACGGAAGATGCCTACATAATCCATCATGGTGCGCTGCATTTGCAGTTTCAAATCAAAGGCATCTTCGCCTTCGTCGGTGGCCAGTAGCGTGTTGATCTCCTGTTGCAGTTCGCTAGCAAACTGTTCCACCAACCGGGTGTCCAGCTGTAATTCTTCCTGCTCACAGAAATCTGCCACATAACTACCGATAATCATGCCGCCAACCACGGTTTCTGCCAGTGAATTGCCCCCTAGGCGGTTAAAGCCGTGCATATCCCAGCAAGCGGCTTCCCCTACGCTGAACAGCCCTTTGAGTTGTGGACTTTCACCGCTGGCTTTAGTACGAATGCCGCCCATGGAATAGTGCTGCGTTGGCCGCACCGGGATCCATGCATCGGCGGGATCGATACCAAGGAAGTTTTCACAGATCTCTTTGACTTCACGCAGGTTAGTTTCCACATGCTTACGCCCAAGCAAAGTGATATCCAGCCACAGATGCGGGCCGTACGGGCTATCGACCCCAAAGCCTTTGCGCATATGTTCAGTCATACGGCGCGATACCACATCGCGTGAGGCCAGCTCTTTTTTCTCTGGCTCATAATCTGGCATAAAACGATGACCATTTTTGTCGCGCAAAATACCGCCATCACCGCGACAACCTTCGGTGGTAAGAATGCCTACCGGTACAATTGCGGTGGGATGGAACTGCACCGCTTCCATATTGCCCAACGTGGCCACACCAGTTTCCAGTGCCAACGCCTGACCTATCCCTTCGCAAATAACCGCATTGGTAGAAACCTCATAGATACGGCCATAACCACCGGTGGCTATGGTAGTACATTTGGCAATATAAGCCCGCAGTTCCCCGGTGATCAGGCAACGAGCAATCACCCCATAACAGCGTTTGCCATCGTGAATAATTTTCAGCGCCTCTATGCGTTCATGCACCGGCACATCTAACGAGATGGCTTTGTTATCAACCGCATAAAGTAATGAATGGCCTGTGCCATCGGCGGTATAGCAGGTGCGCCATTTTTTGGTGCCGCCAAAGTCACGGGCGTTGATTAACCCATGTGCTGCTTGGGCTTCTTCCAGCGTTACCCGCTCGGCGTTCACGACCACCTGCCGCGGCCCCGCTGTGACCCGCGTCCAAGGTACGCCCCAGTTCGCCATCTGCCGCACCGCTTTGGGGGCACAATGAGCGAACATCCGGGCCACGATTTGGTCACAGCCCCAATCAGAGCCCTTTACCGTGTCCTGAAAATGAATGTCTTCATTATCGCCATCGCCTTTAACAGTATTGCCCAGACTCGCCTGCATGCCCCCTTGTGCGGCAGCCGAGTGCGAACGCTTTGGCGGAATTAACGACAGCACCAGCGTATCCAGTCCGCGCTGCTTGGCTTCAATCGCCACTCGCAACCCGGCCAGTCCAGCACCCACCACCAGTGCATCGGTATAAATGAGTTTCACACTCTCTCCTTTCGGGATTATTGAAATCCCGAGCTCTACTTACTTTCAGACCCATTAGCACCTGCTAACTAGGGTACGGTTATTGATGTTGGGAAAAACCTTCCTAGCCGCAATTATTTGCAGCACTACGGCATCGGTTATGTTGTCAAATCTTCAAGGAATAAACGGTGTTACCGGCGTCGTGAGACCACTACCAATCAACAGGTAAGCGGTAAGGCTGCACAGCCCCAACACCAACAGATAACCGATCAGAATCTTCGCCAGTAGCCGCAATCCGTCACGATGGAAATTCACGCCCCATTTGAGTGCCAGCCGATAAAGCCCGAGCATGGCGTGGATCACTACCGCTGGTAGCAACAGGATATAAACCAGCCAGTAATTGTCGTGCCAGACGCGCGCCGCAGACAGATGTGGGCCGATTTCTGGGTTGGTAATCATGGTCACCAAGTGCATCGGTACCAGGAAAAACATCAAAAACCCAGTCACCATCTGCCAAAACCACAAGCGCGTATCCTGATGATTAATCAAAAGATTATGATTACGCAGTGCCTGCCACTGCCGCCGCTGTGCCGGGAAACGTCTGAGTGCGGTCGCCGCATGTACCATCACTACCAGCAATATGAACACTGAAAACGTCTGCGTCAGCAACGACGAGCCATGGCCACTGCTGGTAAACCAACCGCCCTCCAGCACATTCGCCACGCGATAAAACGCCGCCTTGCCCAGTAGGATAGAGGATTCAAAATGCAGGTGAGCCAGTAGAAACAGCCCTAAGATAAAGCCAGAGCCGCTCTGCAGTACGTCTGCAATTGCCGACCAGCGATGACTTTGTGGGTACCCAAGCCATCCCTCACCGATACGATATTTAGTTAACATAGTTATTAAAGTTATTTAAGGTCAGATCCGTGAGCGTACCAACATATCGCAACCCACCTACCTGCCAACTGTGATCAGTTGCTTTCGTGATCGTGTTCAATAATTCTGCGATATCAATCTGACATGCATCACAAATACGGATTATCACCACAGTGAATGGTAAGACCATTTAACCTATAATAATCAAACGCTTATTTGAATTTATCAGACAAAAACGTAAGCCAAATACGGATATCAGGCATTTCTCAGGCAGGGGTTGGAAAGTCACTTTCAGTTTACGCCTACACAACTTGCGCGATATCGGCTAGCAAGGCAGCAAACCCTTGCCTTACAATATGCGGGTTTATTTCTAGCCAAAGAGAAGCCTTACATGCCCTGGATCCAGTTACGTATCCACAGCAACAGTGAACATGCTGAAGCACTGAGCGACCTGCTGATGGAACTCGGCAGTGTGTCGATTACCTTTGAAGATGGTAAAGATACCCCCATATTTGAACCCAAACTGGGTGAAACACCACTGTGGGCCGACACCGTTGTTGTTGCCTTGTTTGATGCCGGTACTGACCTCAATCCTGTCGTGGACGAGTTACGACAACTGCCGTTTCTGCAACAACAGTTCAACTACAAAATCGAACAGATCGAAGACAAAGACTGGGTACGGGAATGGATGGATAACTTTCACCCCATCCAGTTTGGTCAACGGTTGTGGATCTGCCCCAGTTGGCGCGATATCCCAGACCCTGATGCGGTCAATGTGATCCTTGACCCAGGGCTAGCTTTCGGCACGGGTACCCACCCTACCACCGCCTTGTGTCTGCAATGGCTCGACAGCCTAGAACTGCAAGATAAGGAAGTGATCGACTTTGGCTGTGGCTCCGGCATTCTCGCCGTTGCCGCCCTGAAACTCGGCGCTAAATCCGCTATTGGTATCGATATCGATTACCAGGCTATCGACGCCTCCCGTGACAATGCCACCCGCAATCAGGTCATCGACCGGCTTAGCCTGTACTTGCCGCAAGATCAGCCACAAGGCATTCAAGCCGATGTGCTAGTGGCCAACATTCTTGCCGGGCCACTGCGGGAACTGGCCCCCCAAATTGCATCGCTAGTTAAGCCCGGAGGCAAGCTAGCGTTATCAGGTTTGCTGAATGAACAAGCCGAAGAGCTTCGCGAAATCTACAGCGAGTGGTTTACCATGGACGCCGCTGCTCACAAAGAAGACTGGAGCCGCTTGACAGGAGTACGCAAATCGCTGTAATAGGCCGCCAAGGCACGCCAGCACTGACTTCGAAGGTTCTAAAAGTCAAGAAAAAAAGTTTTGCTTTAGGTTATTTATTGACCTTTTCATGGCTAGCAAAAAGGCGTACTATGGCGCCCCTTTGAAGCGCTAGGTGAAACCGCGAAATGCAAATTGGCCCCTATCAACTGACAAACCAGCTGATCGTGGCACCAATGGCAGGTGTCACCGATCAAGCCTTCCGTAATCTCTGCCTCCGTTATGGTGCTGCCATGGCAGTGTCAGAGATGCTTTCGTCTAATCCTGAGTTATGGGATACGGACAAAAGTCGCCAGCGCATGAGCCATTCCGGCGAGGAAGGCTTACGCTCGGTACAAATTGCCGGGGCAGATCCCGATGACATGGCTTGGGCCGCCCGCTACAACGTAGAGCAAGGTGCCCAGATCATCGATATCAATATGGGCTGCCCAGCAAAAAAAGTGAATAAGAAGCTCGCGGGCTCAGCCTTGCTGCAATCACCAGAACTGGTGCAGCGCATCCTAGATGCGGTGGTAGCAGCAGTGGATGTACCTGTAACGCTGAAGATTCGCACGGGTTGGGACCCAGAACACAGGAACGGTGTTCAAATCGCCCGGATTGCTGAAGAGAGTGGCATTACTGCCTTAGCGGTACATGGCCGTACCAGGCAAGACCTGTTTAAAGGGGAAGCCGAGTACGACACCATCAAGGCAATCAAACAGAATGTCTCGATACCTGTTATCGCCAATGGGGATATTACCTCACCGGAAAAAGCCCGCTTTGTGCTGGACTACACCGGCGTGGATGCCTTGATGGTAGGCCGGGGCGCGCAGGGAAGACCGTGGATTTTTAAAGAGATCCAGCATTACCTGGACACCGGCAGTTTGCCGGCACCTGTAGACAATGCTGAAAAGCGTCAAGTGATGCTGGAGCATTTGTCCAAACTATATGATTTATATGGCGAATATAAAGGCATTCGCTTCGCCAGGAAGCATATAGGTTGGTATCTGAACCAGGAAGAACAGCGCCAATTTCGGGCTGAGTTTAATCAGCTAGAAAGCGCTGCCGAACAGTGTTCCATGGTGGAACACTATTTTGATGAATGTGTACTAGATAAATAAGAGCAGAAACGAATGTTTGATCAGACAACTCACACAGAAGCTCATCCGCTTACCGTAGGCAAAATTGAAACCGCAAACGGCACCATCAAGCCACAGCTGCTGCGCGACGCCGTAAAACGCGCTGTTAGCAACTTCTTCTCGCAGCTGGATGGTCAGGAAGCTCAAGAAGTATATGAAATGGTGCTTTGCGAAGTCGAAGCCCCTCTGCTTGATATCATTATGCAGCACACCCGTGGCAACCAGACTCGCGCCGCCAACATGCTGGGTATCAACCGCGGCACCCTGCGTAAGAAACTGAAAAAATACGGCATGAATTAATATAAATTCATAACGTATTGATAATTAAGCCCAATTGATGAAAATCTTTTGGGCTTTTTTATAACTTGCTACACACCATGCTACACACATATCGTTCTACTCCTCCCCCGAAGACCCGAAATTCTTCCTCTTTCAAATTAGTGATCTACGAGCCTTTCATTGGCCCTAGTTGACCTTGTCGCGCCGTCAATTCCGGCATTAAACTTTTCATGAAACATACATTGGAGTTTTTAATGACTAGTCGTGGTGTGAATACTGTAATGACTGTGATACCTAAAAAGGCTCAAGAAAACCGGCTGGAAGACATCCACAAGGTGTTGCTTCCGGAATTGGTCCCTGATCAGTTGAAGTTGTTAGGAGTTAAGGAACCCATACATGAGGGTACTACGCTGCATCAAGCACAATCAGAACAAATAAAAGGTCTGGCGCTAGTACAATTATTACTTGAGCGAATGCAATCTATCGTTAAATCTGGTGCACTCTATAAGGACAGAGAGTCATCGGCCCACCGCTGCCAATTAAAAGTGGCATGCGATAATATTGACTTATTTTGGCGTCAACTACGCCTGCTTAATCACAGATATCCTGAAGATAATGAGGACTACCAAGAGCTGTACGGTCATCTTGATAAAGCATTTGAATTGCTCATATATGCGGGTTACTACGCTGGCAGTAATGATGCTTTAGCTATTACAGATAGATATGCAAATGCAGGATACAAAACAACTGTAGAAAACACTTTATCGGCTGGCTTGAAAAAAAGCGCTAAATTTACACCTATTAAAAATCTTGTCATTGAAATGGCGGAATATTTACTCATCAGAAGTGATTCTTTGGTGGTAAAAAAAAGTCACGCAATGAAAGCCATCGAATTTATTCTAGAATCATTTTCCAAACAGCCAGAGCACAAAGAATTACCTGCGTTACTACCTTATCCACGAAGATACCCTTCTACCAAAACGATTGAGAAATGGGTAGCCACTGTTCCCGCAAATACTAAACGAGATAAACGTCCTAAAAATGCCAATGAAGTGCTTAAACTGCTACAGGATAGATTCACTGATGCCTTTATTATGGAAAAACTAAAAACAGATTAAAAACAATATATTAGAATACACTTCCCCTCTCAACACCGTTGAGGGGGTAATCAGATGCATCAGTCTACGCAACAATTCACCTCGTTCAATACCGAACAACATCAGACGACATGAACAGAGGTGAAACATGGCAATACCATTAACAATTCAACCTGAAGACCGTTTTGTCCGCGAAGCGGAGCGTAAAGCCATTACTTCAGTATCTCGCACAACAGCCTGGAGTCTTGAACGCCAAGGTCTATTTCCTAGACGCCGCAAACTACACGCTAATAGCACTGCTGTCGGGTGGTTATTATCCGAGTTGGTAGCATGGGTAAGAAACAGAGAAATTGTGTTGGGGAATGAGAAATGAGCAATATCAAATTTAACCGGGACCCATTAGATATCTACATCGACAACAAACGGGTAATGCGTCGGCCGGAGATTATGAGACTCCTGAGTGTAAGTCGCTCTACCCTGCACCGCTGGATTAAAAGCGGAATATTCCCGAAACCGGCATTCAAACAAGGTGGAATTGCCCTGTGGCATAAACAGGACTATGACGACTGGATGGCGCAGCATCGCAGATAACACCTAACCCCAAAGCAGGGAAATTCTCCCTGCTTTTTTGGGCCTACTCGTGACACGGTTTGGCACACGTCGACATCATAAGCACTTAATCGGATGAGGCTATAGCCCAGAACTGGCAGGGGTTTTCGTATCTAACCAAGCCGTACCCAGGCGGATATTAAATAATATAGAGAATGGTATCTTTTGATGAACAAGCAGTTTTTTATCACACCTGATAACTCACAGTCGCATTTATACAATGAGCACTCTTGGCTCATTTATAACGATAGTTACGCAACACCTTCCAGCAAGTTCATGCTGAAGAAAACCTTTGAGTTAGTGGAATCCATGTTGGCCCGTTATTCAAAAGTGATGATGTGCAGAATTGATTTACATCCTAGCCAATTCAATCCTGATAACACGATGATTGAATCCTTTCTGAATCGCCTAAGAATAGCCCTTTCAGAACAGTACAGCTGCACAGTCGGCTACTTTTGTGCAAGGGAACAGACAATTTCAAAAAAGGAGCATTACCATCTTGCTCTGTTACTTAGCGGTCACAAAGTAAACTATCCGGACAGCATTCTTAAACAAGTCGGCCAACGTTGGGAAGATGAAACACAAGGCACCCGCAGCTTTGTTGACAATTCCTTCTATAAATTGGAACGAGGAGATAAAGCGTCGATTGAGCCTGCAATATACCGCTTAAGCTACTTTGCTAAATCACGCACTAAAGAGCTCAATCCACCAGCCACGTCATATCTTTGTGCGGGAATACTCCCTAAAGAACAACGCTATGCCAACGTTGAGTTCTCGTACCTATTGCTGGTGGATGCTGAGCGTGCATATCAAAAATCCTTAGGTGTTGAGGATGTTGAAGCTGTTGAAAAGGACGAAGAGGTAAAAGAGGAAGAGTCCCAAACTGACGATGCTGTCGATAGCGGCTCGGGTGCCTCTATTTTCTACCGTTACAAAGATGAAATTATCTGTAGAAATCAGCTTTTCTTTGATAAAGGAATCACTGCAGTTACAGCAAATAAACACATGGATATCTCCAGTAGATATCAGTCTGCTAGCGGATGAATGACACAGTATCCTGCATCAGCCTTGATGTTTCAAAGTGTTGAATATTATAAAATTGTTAACCGTTTCAACTAAATTTGGCTATTTTTCAACCTTGTTCAGATGGAATCATAGTCCCCGTGGATAATCAGCGAAAAACTGATGATATAAACATATTGAATTTAAAGGCTTTATATGGCGCTAACTGTCATATCATAACGCTAAAGTGGATCGCCTAGTTGATCGCTTAATATCGGAATTTAGCGATCAACTAGCGTGGATCACCAGCTCTTTTACAATGTAGTGGATCGCTATGTTTAGCGAAATAGCGATGGCACATAATGAAACGAAAGGTCATTATTGTGTTTCTAATAAATTAGACAAGCCCTTAAAGGACTTGTCGCTCTCAATTGGACACGTTGTACTAACAACAGCCAAGACCTGGCGTGGCAAAAGCTATATTTGTCCACCTACGCCTTTAAACTTCTCAACAAACGTTGCAATTTTTTGGAAAACACTTTGTTTTTTGGTCAGGTATTGCGGGTTTAGCGGACTCATTTTAGGCAAAATAGCATTAAGTTCCGTGCCGTTGTCACTGGCATATTCATGCTTTAACGATGTCGTTATATAGCGTTTCGCTGCTTCATCATTCAGGCTCTCTGTACTAATTAGCTCCCGAGCCTCGCGCTGTTGTTCTGCCTGAGCAAAAGAAAAGAATGCTTCGATAATACTGGCCTTGTCGCTGATTTCATCCAGGTTAGTCTGGTTAATAAAATCAACAAGTAAGCTCTCTTTGGCACGATTGCCAAGACTTGCGCGGATTAACCGTCTGACTTCTTCAATTAAGCCAGCTTTACTTTTATTCTGTTTATTGTGTTCAAAAATAAGCTCAAGAATGTAATCCAGATTGATTTCTTGCGACTTCAGCAAGTCCACTTCAAAAACAACATCATCCCAGTCGACTGTTGATTGGTTTTTATTATCTGCCGACTTTTGCTGGCGCAGCCAGTCGCGGATATCGTTGTAAGTGGAGCGATAATCCTGGATCTTGCGCTCAGCTGGCAAACGAATAGTCTGTAATTGTGCCAGTTTTTCGTCATCCAAATAATGCTCGGCTTTAAATGCTTCAACGGCTGCCTCGTCATTCATGTCGACGTTTTGCAGGGCCTTCAGGCTGGCAAATTCATCATAATTCTGCAGCACGTTTTCTATACGTAAATATTCACCAAACAGTTTGGTAAAAGCCTTTTTATCAGACTCAGTCTCAATTGCTGCGGGATCTGGGAAACGCTGTTCAAGCTCGCTGACTACCGCCATAAACCCACGTCTGGCTTCACCAGTTACGAGGTCTGTAAAGCCATCCATGTATTCTTGATAGCTTTTTTCCAGCACCACATTTTTAGTGTTGCGATCGCCAAACAGGGTAATGGCATCGACCGTTGCCTGCTCTAAATCGCGAAAAGTAACAATATTGCCGAAGGTTTTGATGGCATCATATATACGATTGGTGCGAGAAAATGCCTGCATCAACCCGTGGTATCGCAGGTTTTTATCAACATACAGCGTATTCAGCGTTGGTGCGTCGAAGCCGGTTAGAAACATCCCTACCACAATTAAAAAATCCACCTTCTCTTCAGGCTTAAGCTTTTTACCATGACGGTCCTCGCCCTTTACCCGCATGGCAAGGTCGCGATAATAATCTTGGAAGCCCTTACTATCCACACTGAAGCTGGTCTTAAAAGAAGCGTTATAGTCATCTAACGCAGCACTTAAAAACTCTTTGGCGCTACTGTTCATGGCCGATACATCAAAACTTTCATCCTGAATATCACCGATTGCATCCTGTTCTTCATTGGCAGCGTACGAGAAGATAGTGGCGATTTTCAGCGGTTTTTCATTATCGGCCTGTAGCTTATTCAACGCTTCATAGTAGAGTTTGGCCGCATCGACACTGCTCACGGCAAACATGGCATTAAAGCCCGTAGCCCCGGTTTGCAGGCGGTGCGTTTTTTGACGGAAGCTGTTCAGAATGTATTGGGATATTTCCCTGATACGCTCCGGGTGCAATAATGCTTCGTTGTTCTCTGCAGCAGTGAGTTGCCTCTCATCCTGTTCGGTTTCAATGGCTTTAAACTTCGGACGTACATCGTTGTAGTCCACCTTGAACTTAAGCACCTTTTCATCACGAATTGCATCGGTAATGACATAGGCATGTAATTCCCGGCCAAACACACTGGCCGTCGTTTCGGCACCCAAGGCGTTTTGCGGGAAGATGGGCGTACCGGTAAAACCAAACTGGTAGAACTTTTTAAATTTTTTCTGCAGGTTTTTCTGCGCTTCACCAAACTGACTACGGTGGCATTCATCAAAAATAAACACCACTTGCCGGTTAAATATTGGCAAGTCACTTTCCGTTTTCATCAGATTGTTAAGCTTCTGAATCGTGGTAACAATGATTTTATTGTCGTCTTTATCCAGGTTACGTTTAAGCCCGGCAGTACTGTCAGAGCCGTTGACGCTATCGGGTGAAAACCGCTGGTATTCCTTCATGGTCTGGTAGTCGAGGTCTTTTCTGTCTACGACAAAAAAGACTTTGTCGATAAACTCCAGTTCAGTCGCCAGACGTGCAGCTTTAAAGCTGGTCAGGGTTTTCCCGGAGCCAGTGGTGTGCCAGATATAGCCACCGCTTTCCGGGCTGCTCCAGTTTTTTGCTTCAAAAGAGCTTCTCACTTTCCACAAAATACGCTCGGTTGCGGCTATCTGGTAAGGACGCATCACTAACAAAGTGTTGCTGACATCAAACACTGAATAATGCAGCAACACCTTGAGCAAAGTATTTTTTTGGAAGAAGGTAGCAGTAAAGTCTTTCAGGTCTTTGATCAGGCTGTTATCAGATTTTGCCCAGTTCATGGTGAAATCAAAGCTGTTTTTATTGCGCTTGGTCGTATTGGCAAAATAGCGGCTGTCAGTACCATTGGAAATCACAAACAACTGCAAATACTTGTACAACGAGTGCGCGCTGTTAAAGCTCTCTTTACTGTAACGGTGCACCTGGTTAAAGGCTTCTCGTATCGCCACACCACGCTTTTTAAGCTCAATCTGCACCAATGGCAGGCCGTTCACCAACAGAGTGACATCATAACGGTTGGCGTGACTGCCGGTTTGCTCAAACTGTTTGATCACCTGCACTTTATTGCGGGCAACATTGTTTTTATCCAGCAAATAGATGTTTTTAATGCGGCCATCGTCAAACACAAAATCATAGATATAGTCATCGTGGATCTTGCGGGTTTTATCGATGATGCTGTCACTGGGTTTATCCAGATAGGTTTCCACAAAGCGTTGCCATTCAGGCTCGGTAAACACTACATCATTGAGGCCTTGCAACTGTGTGCGCACATTGGCCAGCATGGCCTCTGAGTTATTCAGTTTGGGCAGATATTCATAGCCTTGATTTTGCAAATCCTGGATCAGTTCGCGCTCTAAATCGGCTTCACTCTGGTAATTTTCATTAACCTGCCATTCCTTATTGTATTTATCCAATACGATAAAGTTGTTCAATTCGGCGATGGTCTTGGTGTAATCAACCATAATATTCGTCCTTGTGTACTATGCAGCATCCTTGGGTTTAGGGAAGCTCAGCAGCAAATCGCGGTAATATTCGTATTGCTTCTGGCGCAGCTCGATTTCGTGGGGCAAGCCTTCGCTGATTGAGTTGGTTAGTGCGTCGAATTTGTCGAGGATAGCGACAATCCGGGCTTGTTCAGCATCACTGGGGATGGGGATAGTTAATTGATGTAATTTGCTACCTTTGATTCCTTTAACCGTTGACCCTGTAGCTGTTCTCATTAATTTTTCTTGAAACTGGCCACCCAATAAATAGTGCTTCAAAAACGCATTTGATAGGCGTTTATCTTTACTTCTGTATTTGATAACCCTCTGAGCCAACGCAATATTCTCCCTATCAACTTGGGCCACAAAACCACAAGGGGCTTCAGTAGTAATCAGAACATCACCTTTCTTTGGCAATCCTCTTCTCATCACAACAGCATAATCATCCTCTGAGATAAACTCTTGTGAAGCACCATAATCGATGTAACCCATCCGAATATTTTTAGCTGTGACCAAGAAGATTCCTTTCTGAGTTTTCGTCGGTGTTTTCCCTCGATAATCTACGTAATCGCAAGCTTCAAGTAACGTCTTCCATTCCACTTCTCCATCCTCAAAACTCAACAACTGGTCGCGATAGTGGTTGTATTGTTTTTTGCGTAGATTAAGCTCGGCGGTCAGCTCGGCGGTCATGGCGGTAAATGCGTCCAGAATGCGGACGATTTCGGCTTGAATTTCCAGCGACCTTTTTGGATTTTCTGGGCAAGGGATGGGAATTTGAAATTCTTCCAGCATGGGCCTTCTAATCGAGGTTGTAGTTGCCCCCACACTTTTCATCAAAATGTACTGTTTAAAGCTAGATGACATGAAGTGATACAAGAACTTCGTATTCACTTTGCGTGATGTGATATGAATCCTATAGGCCCTCTGATGTAGAGCGTACTTCCCTTCTACATAGTGAAAAATATCACCAATCCCACCTTCGCCCGGAATGACTATCGCCACCTCATCAAATTCAAAGGTGTCTGACTTCAGGATATTCTTTGAGCGAACATAAAACGGGTAGATTCCGTTTTCATTTTCATCCTGACGATTTGAGCTTCCGGTGCCAATATCTGCCACAGCACCTAGATTCACCCACTCCACTTCAAACCCATCCAGCAGTTTTTCCATAAAGCTTATGTTGCTCATGCGTCCTGCTCCTCGCCTTCGCTACCGTCCCCTTCTATTTGCGCCACGATCGCATCAATGTCTTGGCGCAGTTGGGTGATCCTGGCAACGGTGGTTTTCAGTTCGGCATTGAGCTGGGTGATATCCACGACTTCACGATTATCTTTCGCTTCCACATAGCTACTGACCGACAGGTTGTAGTCGTTGGCGGCCACTTGTTCAAAGGGTACGGATTGGGCGAAATGATCAAGGTTCGCTTTGCTATCGAATACCGCCATGATCTGTTTGATGTGTTCGTCAGTAAGGATGTTGTTATTGGTTTCTTTTTTAAACAAACCACTGGCGTCGATAAACTGAGTAGCCGTGTCGGTTTTGTGTTTGGACAATACCAGAATGTTGACCGCGATGGTGGTGCCGAAGAACAGATTAGGGGCAAGGGAAATCACCGTTTCCACATAGTTGTTATCCACCAGATACTGCCGAATTTTCTGCTCGGCACCACCGCGATAAAAAATACCGGGGAAGCACACGATGGCAGCACGGCCTTTGCTGGACAGGTAACTGAGCGCATGCAGCACAAAGGCAAAGTCGGCTTTGGATTTGGGGGCGAGCACACCAGCAGGTGCGAAGCGTTCATCGTTGATCAGTGTCGGGTCTTCAGAACCAATCCACTTCACTGAATAAGGTGGGTTGGAGACAATAGCATCAAAGGGTTTGTCATCACCAAAATGCGGAGCCCGCAAGGTATCACCCAACTGGATATTGAACTTGTCATAGTTGATGTTGTGCAAAAACATGTTCATCCGCGCCAGGTTGTAGGTGGTGTGGTTGATCTCCTGACCAAAAAAGCCGTCTTCAATAATATGGGCGTCGAAATGTTTTTTGGCTTGCAGCAACAGCGAACCGGAACCACAAGCGGGGTCGTAGATTTTATTCACACTGGTTTGCTTATGCATGGCCAACTGTGCAATTAAACGAGAGACATGCTGCGGGGTAAAAAATTCCCCCCCGGATTTGCCGGCATTGGCGGCATAGTTGGAGATAAGGAATTCGTAGGCATCGCCGAACAGGTCAATCTGGCTCCCTTGAAAATCACCAAAATCCAACGCGGCGACCCCCTTAAGCACTGCCGCCAGACGGCTATTTTTGTCTTTTACGGTATTACCGAGACGGTTGCTGGTGGTATCAAAATCGGCAAACAGGCCCTTGATATCACTCTCTGATGGGTAACCGTTGGCAGACGATTCAATGGCCGAAAATATCTCTGCTAAATCGGTATTTAAGCTGGCGTTGGTATTGGCATCTGCCGCGATGTTAACAAACAAGTCACTGGGATACATAAAGTAACCCTTGGTCTTAATGGCGTCGTCTTTGATTTCCGGGGTGATGACACTATCAGACAGGTTTGCGTAGTTAACAGTATGGTCACCGCCTTCAATGTAGTTGGCAAAATTTTCGCTGATAAAGCGGTAAAACAGGGTGCCTAGTACATATTGCTTAAAATCCCAACCGTCTACAGCGCCGCGCACATCATTGGCAATCGCCCAGATTTGGCGTTGCAGGGCGGCGCGTTGTTGACTACTTGTCATGGTTTACTTCCTGTTTTAATAAGTTTTGGTTCGTGCCATCAGCCATTAGATGTAATGGCATTTTTTATTTATAAGGCTTGTAGCCACACAAATCTGAGGGCAAAGTCATCTGCACCACAGGTTGCTGACTTTTTAATGTACATGTTTTTCAGTTGTCGCGAGTACAATCGCTTAAATGCCATGTACTGAAGCCGATGCATGGGTACTCTATACCTTCTTGTTATCATCACCAAACATTTGGCTTAACCAACAGATATAATTGATATTTTAATGAATCGCAGGTTCAACAATCCACCAGCGTGTCAAACCATTATCCAGGCACTTTATAATTATCACACTCAGCATTAATGCATTTCCGAGGAACTGGGAAAATAGCGCAATGCAGATGTTTACCATCATCATGAATGACGTCTGTCCCTGGCGGATAAAACAGCGGTGCGCCACAGTCCTTACAGGCATAACCGCCACAGCATTGGCAAAACCAGGGGTATTTACCGGATTCAGCTTGAATCACCGCTCTTTTCAGAACATCTTTGGTCCAGAATTTATCGTCACCGAAGTAACGTAATTCCAGTGCGGCATTGCAATTAAGTGATAGTACTCCATCACCTAATCTCTTGGTCATATCCGCTTTATGACAAATAAAAATCCCTTTTGAGCCTCCTGCCGTCAAGCGATACCCGCCAATCTCTGAAAGATGCTTTTCACAGACGACACAGGTATCAGCCGGTGGCAACATCACGTCTTGGTTTACCATTGTTAACCTCCTTCAGATTGTGGATTAATTTTGAACCCGCAAACGTTCAAGCCGTAAACGACCATTCCTTGTAATTCTCACATTGAGGGTTACTGCAGCCTGGGTTAAAAGGCATGATCGGAATGTGTAAGTGCTTCCCATCATCAGTTAAACGCTCACAGCCCATGGGGTAGTTAATTGGCGAGCCGCATAGCTTGCAGGTATGGCTGCCACAGCAACGCTGACAAAACCAGGGGTGATAGCCTGCAGTCACTTGCTCTTTTATTTTTTGAATAACTTGTGGCGACCATCGTGTTGTATCGCCTCGAAGTTGAGCTTGAAAGCACTCATTGATATCGATTAGCTGATTTTGTCGGTTTTTTGAAAATGATCTGCCTGCTTTTGTTGTGACATATAACCCGATAAATGGTGTCGCTGTTAAACGGTAGCCACCAACCTGAGCAATTGTCTTTTCACAGAAAATGCAATCTGTCGCAGGTGGAAACACGAGTACATCTGAATTCTCATTACTACGGTCACGGTCTAACATTACTCATTATCCTTAGGCTCAGTAACATTTGATGACGCGCAGCATTTACTCTTCTCTGAGCAGCGCTTTATAGTGCATGTTGGCGCGGCTAACGAAGTGCCGAAACTCCCGCTCTCCGAGCAATGCCGACTTAACTCGCAGGTCGATAGTGATGAGATAATCACTGTCATACACGATGTGTATTTGTTCCACTTTAACGCCGGTCCCCTGCGGGACATTCTCATAGCGTCTCCCACTATTGCCACTGACATAAGCATCATCATCTACTTTTACGGCAGTGATGGTGCCAAAATCGACGTAATCCAATGTCTCACCGGTATTGTTAACCAAGTAAACCCCGTATTCATAAGCATCATCTTCCGCCCCTCGCTCCAGCCACAGCAATGGCTTTCTACCTCCATTGGACCCTTGATTCTCTGCACTCGCTATCGCTTCCGCTGACAGCTCAATCGTTTTCAAATCAAACATGGCGAACTCCTTCTGATAACTTAAGCCTCAGAATTACTTCTCTCTAGGTATCGATGGATTAACCTGGGCAACCAAATCTACCAACTGTAACGCCAAGCGCCCCGCTTGCGCCCTATGCTCATAGTGGTCCCATGAATTTCCCATCAACTCCAGTTCCAGTGTCCATATCCAGACTGACAGAATTTCCACATTGCCAGCGGCGGCTAATAAGGCCGTTTCTTCGACATACGCTTCATATTCGTCTCTGCATTCCTGAATGATATTGACACCGATGGGATCCCATTTCTGCCACAGGAAATCATCCACCAGCATGAAAAGGTCATCGTTTACTTCAAGCGATTGTCGCAGGGCTTGCAGATGGCTTTGCAGTAACGCATTTGCCCCTTGTAGCGGAAATAATTCCAATGACTGCTGACCCACAAAGGTGATATCGGTGTCAGTTAATGCCGTAGACTCACCGGATACCCACTCATAAGCCACTAACGGTTCGTCACCTTTGGCAGCGTTATAATCCACACATACCACGTTATCGGACAGAATGGCCGGGTAACCACTCAAGGTGTAATGCCCCACCACTACCGGCGCGGTCAGTTTGTGTGCGGTATGAGCTCTGGGTAGCGGAATGTCTGATACGCAGCTTTCCGCGCCTTTCGGCACTTGGGCTAACTGGCGGTAGTTTTCGGCTTTATCTGCCCACCAGCGCACCCGGATTTGCCGACGTTCTTTGCCGGTTTTATCCTTGAAACTACTGCCTTCTGGCAAGTCTAATTCCGGTCCTTTCAGCAGGGTTTCCAGCAGGTGATAGAGTTCTTGCTGTTTATCAAAGGCGTCCAGCCAGTATTCCGCTTTAAGACTGTAATCTGGATTGAGATAGGGCTTTAACCGGGCAATCGCGTCATTATCCCAGCAGGCATGAATTGCGCGAATTTCTGCAAAATCAGCAAACAGTGGCCGCCGTTTGAACCAGGCTATCCACGACTGATGCAATGCAGAGTCTTCACCTACCTCATCCAGAAATGCGCCATGTTGTTTGCGGTTATCTTCAGTATGTGGCCGTAGCGGTTCATGGGTAGTTGGGTGACGTAATGCCCAGCCAATGGCGTTCAGCTCATGGTTTCCCATCAGGCACTCGGCTCTGCCCGCATCCACCAGCGCTTTTACCCGTTCCAGCGTGCGTAACTGGTTGATGTTGTCCCCCACGTTGTTGTCAATAAGGTCGCCAATAAACACGTAAAAGGTGTCATCACACTCTTCATCATCGGCACCACGTTGCTCCAACAGAGCATCCAACTTTTGGACCTGACCATGAATGTCACCGATAAACAGATAGCGGCGTTTGTCATCATTGGAACACAGTTCCCCTAAGCGCTTTAGAATCGCCGGTAACACACCGTTACTGGCAAAATGCTCCAGCAGTCCCTCATTAAACCGTTCCGCTCGATTAATGCTGGTGATAAGACACAAGCACTCTTCGATGGTGCTGGTGGCGATATGACGTGGTTCCTTAAGATGTTGGTGCTGCCCAATCCAGCGTTGCCAGTCCCAGCCCGTCAGCATGAGTCCGTTTGCATAAGCTGCGTGATAAAAGTTGCCAGCTATACCGGTATCGGTCTGGCAATCGGCGATAAAGCGCCTGATGACCAGATTATTCTGACGGGCAATTAACAGGTAGGCTCGCAGACAAATCTCTTCCTGCCCGGCCAGCTTGTTTAGCCAATCACGTGGCAGGTTGTTATAACCGTAAAATGCTCCCGCCAACTGGCCGTAGATAGCGGCGACAGTATCGGCATCATCCCCGAGATTGGCAGCCATGATGGCACCGCATTCAAACGTCTCGCTATTCCAGAAGCACCATAAGGCCGCTTCCAGTGAATCGATGACATAGCCTGAGCTGCTTATCTGGTCCCGACTTTTATCGAAGTAACTGCCAGTGATCACCTTAAGCGTTTCGGGGTGCATATCGCTCATCAGCGACTTAAAGGCAGGGTCAACACTTGTCAGCAATTCTTTCTTATCCACCGGCTCTTCAGTATTGAGCAAGACATGCAGCAAGTAGGTCATGTACTGACAGGCATCAATGCAGCGCTGCTCGGCATGAGTTGTGCGGCTGACTTCTGCTGCCATTTCTAGTGCCGATTGCAACGAGTCGTAATGACTCAATAATGCCACTGGCGCAATGCGCATCAGACTGCCATTGCCCGCGCTGTTAGGTGCATCACTGCCAGCCAGTGCAATTCTATCCGCCTCAAACCGGCGCAAAGCACCTGAGACGGTAGCGCCAATATCAAAGCAACTACCAGTGCAGGAGTTATAGCCCTCATCTCGCCAGGCAACATAACGCTGCATCTGATCTTGTGGGTTACTGGCACCAAACTTAATGAGGCTGTCCGCCAGACATAACATCATAGAGGTGTCATCAGTCCATTGTCCCGCCTTGAGACGAAACGGGCCGCCGCCGACGATATCAGTAACTACCGGTGATGTTGGCCGCAATTGGAATTCCAACGTTGTCCCTAACGCATCCCCTAGCGCCAGCCCGACTAATGCGCCTTGGGCTTTATCCATTTTAAAATTCATAGGGTCACTTCCTTTTAAATTAAGTAATGCCGACGTGCTACTGATACTGCGCCAGTGCGGCCTGGAGTTTGGCTTTCGTGCTTTGCCGCAGTGTTTCTGGTGCCAGCACTTCAATTTGGTCTGAATACGACAACAGCCACCAGCTCAGTTGCCAGCTGTCATGAACGGTTGCCTGCAGGTGAAAATGTTCGTCATCAATAACGGTTAGCTGCATATCGTCAGACAAGGGCGCTTCACTTAGATGGTCTGCCAACATGGCGGACACTCTCGCTTGCAGTTGCACCTGCTGACCGTTAGAAAATTGCATCGCCCCACTTTGCAGATAACTGCTGAGAGTAAATGTGGCCGGTCGTTGCTGGTGGAGTTCACTCGTCGTTACACCTTTAATACGATGCATGGCAAACAACTTGATGGCGGTTTCCCCCATCACTTGGGCAACCAGGTATAGCATCACCCCGCGCTGCACCAACGCTAACGGTAACAGTTGATAAACTTTGGCTATGGGCTGGTGGGCGGCCTGGTATTGCACCTGAAGAGTCTGGTCTTTTAACAACGCATCCTGCACCAGCGACAACACGGTTTCATCAATTAGCGGCGGTTTCTGGCTCATTCCTGGGGGCACACTGCCCACCTTCTCAAACCATCCGGCGACATCACTTTGTGATTTCATCGCCTGCAATACCTGACGGGCATGCTCAAAGCTGGGGCGCAAACATTTGAGCACCGAGCCTGGCAGTAACTGCCGCATGGTGCTTTCCACCAGCATCAGCGACAGTGCTTCATTGATACTGACACCCTGAATGTCGATTTTGCGGTTATCCATCCAACGCCAACGAAGTGGTTTGGTTTCAATGGTGGAATAAATGGGGAAACGCTGGCAGATACTCTCCATATCGCGCTGCACAGTTCTCAATGTCACATCCAGACCTTCATCCATCAGGAACTGCCTGAGCTCCGCATTACTGGCACCCTCACCTATCTGGGGCACGTGTTGCAGTAACAACCATTGGCGATAAAGGGTATTAGTGACATTCGCAGCCGACATAGCGTTTCCTGTAAGAGGGTTAATCCAATTTATCGCTGCAGTACAATTGATGCAGCCGACCTTCCTTTGATGTGAACAAGATAACAGCACAATGCGACAACTTACGTCGCGTAATTGACATTTTTTTAAAATTTCATTTTGCAGTTGTACTTGGCTAATTTCCTTGGGTATCGTTATCCATAGGCTCAACAGGGATAATCAAATATGGATATGTATCAAACGCTGAAAACCCGTCATCGTGCCGAGCGGGATAACTACCCTATCAACCTGTCGTTACGTGTACATCGCAGTCTCAGTTGGCTCAACAATGCCGAGCAGCATCGCCTAGCGGATGCTGACAGTGCGTTTATTTTTTACTGGATTGCGTTTAACTCTGCCTATGGTTTTGATGTGGACAGCGAATACCGCCAAGGTGAAAAACAGTCTTTCCGGGATTTTTTGTCAAAAATTGTCGCGCTGGACACCAATAAGCAACTGGAAAAGCTGGTGTGGCAGAAATTCAGCGGTCCCATCCGCGTATTATTGGATAATCAGTATGTGTTTCAACCATTCTGGGACTTCCATAACCAACGCATTGATGAAGCCGACTGGCGGGATAAATTTAAGTCTGCCAAAACTGCGGCTCATGCAGCGATGACCAACCGGGAAACAGACAAGGTGCTGGCGATTATCTGCAACCGCCTTTATACCTTACGCAATCAGTTGATCCATGGTGGCGCTACCTGGCAAAGTTCAACCAACCGCGATGCAATGCGAGACTGCACCGAAGTGATGGCATGTCTGGTGCCCACAGTGATCGGCATTATGATGGACAATCCCAAAACCCTATGGGGTGATCCAATTTATCCAGTGGTAGGCCTAAGTTAACTAAGCACAACAACATCCACATTTTCCATTGAAAAGGAAGACAAAATGGGACAGAAACTGGTCATTACCTTAACTGAAGAAGCAACAGAGAAATATTTTGAATTAGCTCGTGCTCAAACTGCAGCAGAATTAGATGAAGACTGTAAACCATCAGATGTGTGGCTAACAGTTTGTATTGCTGCGACTAACCTCTATGAGAGCACCGCCATTCTCAAAAACACTGAGATTGGTGAAGTCTCAGTATAACTCATTGAAAGTGAATAACATTTCAAGACTTCCAATAAAAAATATGCAATCAGTTACGCCAGCGTGATACGACTAAGCAAAGTACAAGTACAACTAATCGGTATCAACGGTAATCGAATTTAAGCTGGATAACCCCGTTATCCAGTGGGGTTATCCCAATAATCCTGTCGTAAACAGCACCCAATAGGTATAAGCAATCGCAATATGGTTTTAGTTAGCGGCCCTTTACCCGTTAACTAACAGACAAGCAATCTGTCAGAACTCGACGTATATCTTCAGCAATATCAGAAGAAATATCATCGGTTATGTCTTGCTGCTGCAGCCAATGCCTCAATGCTCGACCTGCTCTTCCCGCATTGGTCACATCTAAAAATATCTGCAAAATTTCGAATACCAAACGGTGCTCAGATATTTCGGGATAAAAGTCCATATCAATCATCAGAATATCCTTAAAATCCATTCCGAGATTTTTCAGATATTCAAAATTCAGTTGAAGGGAATTAGATATTGCCGCTTGGTTCAATATCGCTAACCATTCATCTATCGCTACTAAACCCTCATTAACATCACTATCGACGGTATCCACAAGATCAAACACCCGAGATAATGGTTCATTCGGTATACATGATGGCGCTTCACCACAATCTAATTCGGAGCAGAAATATTGAGGTGATATGGAGTATAAAGCGGGTTGTACCGCGACTGAACCAAACCCGGCCTCGCCTGCAGGGCGAGTGTGCCTGATGGGACGTAACGCTGGTAACCCTTTAGCTTTGTTGTCACGAACGGCTACCAATACACAACTGGTTTGTTCACACAGTAAACCGAACTCAATGGCGACATGTTCTGGGGACTGACTCGTTGATAACCGTTGATATGCCGCTAACCTGGACAGAGTTCCAGCGCCAATTCCCTGAAACTCCCTGACAGGGATCAATATGCATTTCCGATCCTGCAGATGGTTGATTTCAATTGTCACACATTCATTCTGTAATGAACTAGCTGACATCTTAGGCTTTGCATAACGTTGATAGCCATCGCCGGTAAAACATAAATTTCGATTGGCTTGCTCTTCAACTGGCATTGGCCATTTGACTTTAATGTTTTTTATTTCGGTCTGGCGACTACGTTTAAAGTGACCCACAATCGCATCAGCCATTGACTCGTTCGGAGAGACAAAGATCGCTGTAGCCGCAGTACTCTGTGATAAATTGCTTAAGAATGCTTCATTGACAGAAGACCCCACCCCGACACTAAACAGCCTTATCTGTGCTTTTTTTGCCTCGTCGACTATCGTCTCGGTATTCCACACTTCGCCATCAGTAATCAGCAGCATTTGTGTTGCCAGTTCAGGATGACGCCCGGCTTTTCTGGCAAGGGTCAGCGCATCACCAATTTCGGTGCCGCCCATATTGGCACTTAATTGCCTAAGGAAGGAATCCAGCTGCGCAAGATGTCGACCATCAGCGGGGACCGGAGAGGGGAACAGACTGCGAGCATGAGAACCAAACGATACGATGTTAAACCAGTCTGAAGGCCTGAGCAGCGTTTTGATAGCCACTAATGCTTTACGAACCTGTTCAATGGAATCTCCATCCATCGAGCCAGAGCAATCAATGACAAACTGAAAGCATTGAGGCGCATCGCTACAACTTTCCGGTTCAGGCAGCAACAGGTTGGCACAGTACTGTATACCAAAATCACTGTGTTCAAACAGGACTTCACCGATATACGATTGCATTGCTTCCAACGTAATGATGATATCCCGGTCGGGGATCAGGTTGGTCCCCGATAAACTGAAGGAATGCGCATCCTTATAACGAACTAAAGAATGACTGAGACATTTAACCAGTGATGATGCTAACTCGCCATGGATAGTCAGGTTAAAATTCAAACGAGCGCCATTATCCAGTGAATGTTCAATTTGCTGATGCGGCTGAAATCCTGACGCATACTGATTGCCGTAACGCTGCCCGATGGTACAAGGGAAATAAAATCTCAGTTTTCTATCTTGCCAATTTAATATCTGGGCATATTGGATAATTACGGATACTTCATCATCCGGTAACAGATTGCCGACGTTCAGGCTATATAGCCCATCGTTTATCTGCTCCAGCAGCACCGCACTATCACCTTGCGCGATGGCATCTTCGTATTTATCGGTACCCGCTTTTTTCTGAACAATCTCACCAATAAGCTTCCGTTCTCCCACAGTCATGGTCAACCCAAGAATGACGGCATCCATTGGTAATGCAAAGGAGAACACAGCTTCAATCGGGCAAGTTTCACGATTAACAAATTCATGCATCAGCTTTACTTCACTGATGGCACCATTCAATTGCGCATCAACTGATGCTTCGCTTCAAAACAACATCACAATCAAAGCCAAATCCCTTTCGATCATCTTCCATCATGTGATTCATCGCATAATTAGTCATTTTCCAACCCACCATTCTTGTCAGTTGATGCTATTTGCATTACCTGTTCGTAGGTACTCATCAGCGCTTGCGCTAACAGCCTTAATTGCTCACTGCTCACACCGGCAGCACTTGGGTCAATCATTAACGTCAACCCTTGTCCCAGGTAGAGATGACTGATGACACGCAGATCACCGGCTTTCACTCTTAATTCTGGTAATTCGGGTTCATCTGTAGCTTTAAGCAATTCCTGAATACGCTCTAAAGACAAACCAGCACTTTGCCAACGTTTGATCTTGAGTAACTGTTCCAAGTGTTCCACGTCATACCACGCGCCCCGGCCAGTACCATGAGGCGCACTTATCACCCCTTTCTGCAGATAAAATCTGATGGTTCTGATAGGGAGATCCACCAGCACTGCCAGTTCATTGATGTCATATTTCTCTTGCATAACGTGTCTTCATGTACGCTTTAGATACATCAATATTATACACTATTAGTGTATTGATAAAGTGTAAATAAAACAGCTTGGCTGTGCAGATTGTGGTGAATTGGAGTGAAGTCCTGTGGTAAGGTGAGGGAAAGTCGTCTGACACAAACTATCAAGTAAATAATAGATTGAATTAAAAAGAATAAATTTTATTTATATGGAATATTATTCACTTATCCGCATGCACCTTGAATTAGTTTTACCCCGATTTGATAGACACCAAGCTAAGAGTGAATAACCCACAAAACTCTAATCCAGACACGACTTAATCTCCCCAAAGCCATTGCACGAGTTTTACGGCACCATAACCGGCAGCGCCACAGGCAACGGCAACCCCAATTACAGGTAATAATGAGGTACTGCCTACGGCTGTCAGCCCCGCCGCCAAGCCTGAGGAGGCAACTCCTGTACCCGAGCCAATCGCACCACCCGCTGCAGATGCTACTGTAGATACGGTTTCCGCGCTCTTTGCCACAGACAATATTCGCCCGGCAACCACGGCTGCGCCCACCACTTTATTTACCTGGTGGCTTACTGGTACTCCCTGAATACACCAGAGAACAAAATGTTCACAGTTATTCCATATGAGGTTGTAACGGTTTTCCCCAATGCGGCTACTGGCCCGATAGACACTTTCTGCAGCGTCATATACTCGCGGCCAGTGTTCAACCACCTTGACTAGTTTTCCATCAGAGAATTGCTCTACTGTGGTTATGTCAATCATACCCCCCAACTCACTGCCAACACCGGTGTAATGAATAACGTCTTTACCACCAACGTAGATACCGTGATGCTTGTAACCCCCTTGGTCTACCACAAGATGATCACCAACTTTCATCCGGAAATTCCTCCTAGAAAAATTGTCACTGACAATATCAATGACCCGATGACCATAAAGTAACATGCTGGATAACTACCGCCGTTCCGACAAATTTGTCGCGACATCCCTTTTGGCAGGGCGTGTCTGTGAAGACCCGACTTGGACGCAGCATTCGAAGGTTTGGACAAGTCTTAATCCCTTTTGGCAGGGCGTGTCTGTGAAGACTTACTAAGTTCATCTTCAGCGTACTCTTTGTATTGTCTTAATCCCTTTTGGCAGGGCGTGTCTGTGAAGACTTTTTAATCTGTCAACCACTATTTTTAGTTGACGTCTTAATCCCTTTTGGCAGGGCGTGTCTGTGAAGACGTCAGTGCGTTTACTCAACAGTCCTTTGACTGCGTCTTAATCCCTTTTGGCAGGGCGTGTCTGTGAAGACCTGGGTACGTCTGGGAGAATGATAAATTCTAATAGTCTTAATCCCTTTTGGCAGGGCGTGTCTGTGAAGACAATTGCCGCCGGGGCGACTGGTGTAATTGTTGTGTCTTAATCCCTTTTGGCAGGGCGTGTCTGTGAAGACGTATTGTGCATGGGATTTGTACGTGTGGAATGATGTCTTAATCCCTTTTGGCAGGGCGTGTCTGTGAAGACGTATGCAGAGCGCCAAGAAGAACTCAGCTGGGGAGTCTTAATCCCTTTTGGCAGGGCGTGTCTGTGAAGACTTACGCGTCATCAGGTGGTTAATAACCGGGAAAAGTCTTAATCCCTTTTGGCAGGGCGTGTCTGTGAAGACCAATCAACGAGAACGTACGTGCAGAGAAGAGCATGTCTTAATCCCTTTTGGCAGGGCGTGTCTGTGAAGACGCACCTTGTCGGCAGCAGTGCCAACCGGGGCGTGTCTTAATCCCTTTTGGCAGGGCGTGTCTGTGAAGACCTTATCACTATCTGCGTAATCAACTCATTCCTAAGTCTTAATCCCTTTTGGCAGGGCGTGTCTGTGAAGACCATATTGCCATAGAATGATACAGCGGGTTTAGGTCTTAATCCCTTTTGGCAGGGCGTGTCTGTGAAGACTATAGTGCCCCGTTGATGGTCTGATTTAACTTAGGTCTTAATCCCTTTTGGCAGGGCGTGTCTGTGAAGACATCAGAAAAAGGAGTAATCGTATGACTGATTTCGTCTTAATCCCTTTTGGCAGGGCGTGTCTGTGAAGACCCTTTTAAAAGCGCAATACACTATGATATACTCGTCTTAATCCCTTTTGGCAGGGCGTGTCTGTGAAGACAGGAGACGATTTTAACCGTTTGATTTCATAGGGTCAAAAATTATGTAAAACGGTTGTTTTAAACAATGAGCAATTTGCTGAATACAGCAGTATTCATGCCAATCTTAATTTTTAAAGAGCCAGCACAGCCCGATAAAGCTGTATTCTATTTATAGATCAATATGTTCCGGTAATAACATTAAACCTTTACATTCGAGGGGTCGTTTGCCGCCTGAAATTCTCAGTTTACTGACTGTTTTTATCTGATAATGCTCCGCCAGACGTTGCCCGAGAGCGTCTTTCAACTGGTCATTGGTTTCCCGCAATAACCGATCCCAGAGATGTTTCAGTTTTTTACATAAGTTGGCGGCATCAGCATCTCCGGCAATTAAAATGCCGTTATCCGAGGTATTTTTAAGTAAGGAGGCAGGGGTTGAGACATCCGGCATTCTGCTGAGATAATCATCCACCGTTTCGATAACACTTTCAGCATTATCCCCTGCCTGAGCACGCTGTGCTGGCGGTAACAATGAGTTTGCCCATTGTTGCAGCCATTGCTGAATATTCGCCATACTCATACCTTCGAGTGGCGGCTCCATGCCCTCTTCCGGATAGGCAACTGTGTCATGAGCGATAAAGCTATAAAACGCAAAGCAATCTGGCTTCATCACAACGGGCCGTTCATTACAAATTACCGTCAGATGATCATAATTCAACTTAATGGAAGCTGTATTCTGATTGAGTTGCAATGCCTGGTTAACCCGTTCAATGGTCTCGGTATAGCTCAGGTCCTGGCGCCGCATAAGGTCGGTCGGCATTTCCTCACGCATTAATACCAGAGGAATTTCAGCCAGGGTAACCTGAGCCCGGGATAAATCGTAATGGCGATTTTTATTTCTATCGGTACGCATCACCGTCGCCGGTGTTGGATAATAAAAATCCGGCACTTCTTCATAAGGGGCACTCACCAGAACATGCGTCAAACAATCCTGAGGACGGCCAAAAAGACTCATTGCATAGCCCAGAGAAAACCCCATGGTCTTACGCCCCCCGGCTAATGACGCGTGGACGGCTAACTGACCGTCGTTGCAAAAGGTTCTGACAATGCCGGTAATGAAGTCACCCAATATTGCCTGCTCTCTTTCCGAGCGCACATCTTCCAACAATTTGCCGTCATCACCTGCGGGCACCAGCACATCATCTACAGAAAACGGAATAAGCGGCAGTCCATAATCTTGGCAGAATTTCTGTAAATGGCCATCTGGCCCCATCAGCGTATTACAAAGACGATCTTTACCATCGCTGGTGGTGATCACCTTGATAGCCGTCGGCATTTTCTGCGGTGTTTTACAATAAATACCATAAAGGGTTTCTGTAATGATCTGTGGGGTCATGCCGGAAACAGCTAATAACAGATGCTGCATGTTGTTCCTTATAACTTCTTAATGCCAAAAGGCTGGAGTTTTGCCCCCAGTTGTTCCATTACGTCAGCGGTCAGTTCAACCCCACGCAAAGATTCCGGTAAAGCGATGCTCAGATGGAAAAATTTCGCTCCGACGTCACATACCTCTGCTGCCAATTGCAGCGGCAAAACACCTATTACAGTGTCGCCAGGTTGCACCTGTTCCAGTGACAGATGCGGGATCACTTTATCAATATAAACACCCTGTCGCGCGCACCATTCAACAGCACCAGGGTGACGACATACCAAGTACACCATGCCGTGTATTTACTCCCATTAACTAGGTTCGGACATCCCTGTCCGGATGGTCAACTGACCATCGTTTTCCAATTATTAAACATCCTTTCAATCGCAGCCTCGGTACAGGGCGCTTCCACATATTCAATGTTGCTGCTTTCCAGTCTTTGGCGTACCGAGTCGGTCAGTTCCTGTGCCGAAATCAAGGTAGAGGACGCAAACTGGCCGCCAAGCTTACGACCAAGGTTTTCCAGCTTATGAACAATGCCCTGATTTTTCTGCGATTCTTGCGCATTCCAGTTAATCGCTTTACATTCCACCACTAGCAACCGATTGTTGTGCAATACCAAAACGTCCAGCTCATTGCTGACCTCTGAACTCAAATTGTATCCTGCAAGGTCTTGTCGCCATTGGCCCGTAACCCCTAACGCGACATAACGAAATCCCACTTTCTGTGCTATCAGGTAGGTAGCTTCTTCCAACCAGCCACCGGAGAGATATACACACGCTTCTTCAGAAGTGAAACACAACTGCTTTTCGCCATCCCATTGCACCAGTCCGGCGTCCTGAACGCGGCCAATCAAATCTGCCCAAGGTCCTTTAGGCGTAGTATTTAAAAGCTGGGTATCTGCCAGCAGAAAATTTTGTCGGGCCTGATGAGCGGCATATTGCAATATTCCCATTAGAGGTTTGCAGCTTTCGGCAAACTGCCGCAGCAGATACAGGGTCAGTGCTTTGCGATGTCGCACGTGAGTGTCGTTATCGCTATCAGAAGCAGATTCGAGCTCAAAGCCATTGGCTAACAAACTGTCGTCTAATGTCAGGACATCGGTAAAAGGCAATGCAAAATCGGTATCCTGATTTAATAACGGGATCTCTTTATGTTCTGTGTCCGTATACAGCACCAACGCTTTGGGCCCAGTACCGTCATCAGCATGCTGCTGATTGAATTGATTAAATGCATTGGTAAATGCCAGCGACATCGGTTTAGTCCCACAGGTCGCATTTAATATCCAACGAATATCCGTGTCGTTGTAACGCGCCTGCAAATCATCCAACAATGAATGGGCCAAGCTCTGCAAACTCATCAATCTGGTGCTACTGTCGCCCTGGTAATCACCTAAGACGTCTATGCCGTTACGTTGATAAATCTTTCTCAGCAAATCTGCCTTTTGTTGAAAGCGCACATCCCCGAGTACTAACACCACGCCTATGCAGTTGTTGTCCTGCAATGTAGGAATGAGATTCGGAATTAACTGTTCGGATACCAGATTGATATAGATGGTTTTCATAGTGCCTCGACAACAGCGTTAATTGATAGCGACAATATATGCTGATTTTGAACGCAGAGAATGCGGACAAATTTGTCGCCGTTATTATTTAAGACAGGGACAGTTGATATTGCCCCATACCAAATGCAGCGTTTTTACCGACATGTAACCACTGTCCCAGATACAGCATTGGCCACCATGCATGTAATTCGGAAAATGACACTATCCATTCTCCCAGGACACCACCAAGGATCATCTCTTGCTCCTGACGACTGGAGTAACGCACCCAGTCTTGCCAGCGTAATAGTGGTTGATTTATTTTCATCGCAGAGGGTAGCGCTGGAGTCGCCAAGTCCCACTGCCAGCCAAACTGTTTATTCAACAGTCGGATCCGCCGTTCTATAGCCTGGAGCAACGCGGCCAAATCCATTGATTGAGCGTTCATTTTGTGGCCTTCCTGGCGAATACGAGTCGGCGTAACAAAGTTAAGACTGCAGGTATCCGCAGCAGGAATGGCAGGAATTTGTAGTTCAGCTGAGTGAGAAACTAAAGCAGCTTTCGGCTGGTATACCCGGACACTTTGGTGTTGATCCAGCAACCAGTCTACAGATAGCAAGCGTCCCTGTCCCTCAGGTATGCGTAATCCCCGAGCCAGCAATTGCTCCCAGACAAACACTATCAGAGCTAATTGGTGTCTGGCTTCTCCTAACAGTACCATTTGAAAGTGAAACGCATCTCCAGCTTTAAGCTCTCGGGTACCCAACGGTAAGGGTTCAAGAATATAAGCAGGTGGCGTTTGTTCTGGTTTGATACTGGTATTCACTGCCGGCAAAGGATCAAAAATAACGCTGTATGGGCATGTTTGCCGTAATGGGCAGCCGGTACAATCCGACTGGCGAGTCATACAGCTGGTTTTACGCAAGACATGACCAAATGCCCCACGCAGTGCCGAACCACTAAAAAAGGGCAATTGTATTGCAGAGGTGACAACACAGTTAAAACGGTAGCGAGCAATAGGCAGTGCAGTCATCCCTAACCTTCTAGTTGTTTAACCAATTCCTTGGCTTTCTTATTTTTCTTCAAATCAATCCCCAGATGCGTCACCAAAGCTTTCGCTAATTGTAATAACTGCTGACGTTCAGCCGCAGGCCAGACATCGCAAATCTGAATTAGTCCTCGCAAATCCCCCCATAATTTTTCTGAAGGTCCTTTTCCTTTGCTTTCGCCTTTTTCCATCCGCTCTTGTAGTCCGAACATCTGTTGTTGGTTGTCAGACATCGCGGCAAGTTTCTCCGCTTTAGCCGCCTGTTCAGCGGCATACGCCTGTTCACGTTCCAGCCGTTGCTGCTGCTCCAACTGGTATTGCTCACGATTGTGTTGCTGACTGGCAGCGACTTCTGCCAACTTTTGCAGTTGTGCATCCTGGTCATACAAAGTTGCGGCGAACATTTTAACGGCCGCAGGCGTCAGCCCTTGCTCCACCAGCAATACCCAACCAAACGGTTCACTCCCACTGACATTTTTTTCACCAGATACAACCAGGCGCTGTTCATGAGGTAAAGATTTAATCTGATTTGGAGCACCTTTTTGTCCAAGGATCTTGATCTTACGATGATCATTTAATGTCTTAGAGACCGCGCCGCTATAACGCCCCAACCGCAGCAACATCGCCTGGCCTTGCGCCATTAACTGCTGGAGCTGATGGTCATGCAATAACTGAGACAAGGCACTAGCATAAGACTCGGCGTAATAGCCTGTCTGTGCATTTCGAGCCAGTTCTTCCTGCAGAATTGGCAAGTAAAAGCGATTGACAAGAGTGGCTAGTTGCGTCAAATCCTCTACAGGGGGTTTAACATCTTGGTTAAACCATAAGCGCCAGTCCATTTCAAAGGCATCCACTTGTCCGGCCGCAACGGCCTCGACCATGCCAACCCGCGCACTTTTGGATTTTTTGGCATCTATCCAATCATGGCTACTAAATAAAACGATCTTTTTGTGGACTTGCGCATTCACCGCGCGAGCATCAGCAATTCTTAGTGTTTTGAACGGATCTTTATCAACCTTTTCAAATTCAGTAACTTGCTGCAGGATTTTTAATGGGCGGCTCTCATTCTTTAGTGCAAATTGCGGCTTCGAATGAACTTTCCAGTCCAGCCAGGCCGTACGAATCGCGCCTTTCAGTGCCGTGCCTGGCAATACTGGGCTGCCGGAAAATGGCTCGCTGGCCGTTTTTGGCAGTAACATCTGATTAAAATCTTTATCGGTACCAGCCTTACGCTTACTGTAAAACTGCTCTACACCCTCACCAATGGCAACCAAATGGCTTGCGTGCAGTTTAAGTACTTCTCGATTAGTGTGCAGTAAGGCGTGAATTGACTTTAACCCAGCGACCCCTTTATCTGCATAATCAGAAATTTGTGCCAGCTGAATTGGTGATAATGCATCGAATAACGCAGACTCACCGAAACAGTACATTACACCATCGTCGATAAGATAACTGGTAAATTCGTAATCCAGACCAGTACCGAGATGCACCGGAGACAACGTGCTGAGCATCCATGGTTGATGAGAGAAAAAACTCATAATGCCTCCTTGACCGTCACCGGCCACACCGGCGCATATCCCTGATGTACAGTTTCCGGCATCACATCGGAAATACCGCGAATGCCATGTCCGGCAATATAACGGGGCTGAGACACTGGCGCAGTCAGCAATGCTCCTGTTTGTGCCAGCAAAATTGGCTTTTTAAATGGGTTACCGCTGTGGACCGCAGTATTACCGTGACGACCAAAGCGGACGGTAGTCTGGTAATAAGATTTGTCGGCAACGAAATCATCAGGGCTTAGTGAAACCGGGGCCAAAGCCAGCCAACAATCGGATACACTGGGTTCTGGCAAAGAATTAATCGCCAATACCGAAAATTTGCCCAAACCGCTGCTGGCATCGCGACCATAGCCGGCCAAACCAACATCTTCCAACACCTGCTGACACTCAGCAGGACTCAACCGTGCTTCGTCTATTACCAACAACAGTTGCCAATGAATATCGGGGTGATACCAGATCCGTTGCTGCTGATAAGGTGCAAAGCCAGCGCCTTTACCGGTGGTATTAGTCAAACGATTCAAACTGTTGTGCTGATGCATCGTATGCCCGACCAGCGCTATTTGTGCATTTAGTTGTCTGGTGTTAAGCAATTCATTGTCGGTCATCAAACCATCAGTCAGCCATTGGTTCAGTGGCAAACTGGCTTTCTCGACAGGCATCCAGCGTTTGGCTTTCAACGTTTTACGCAATGCCACATCTGACGTTGACTCATTGCTTAATAGGAACTGAGGCATTGTCGGTCTCGGCAAAACGCCATCAGGGATCATGTCACTCACAACCAAAAATGGATGGTCATCGGTATAACCTGCTAGCAGCGACTCCAGGCGTTCGTTTCCGAAACGCATTCTAATCGCCCAGCAAAGATGTCCGAACAGTGTGTCACCAACCACAGGTGTCGCAAATGCACTTTCTGTCCGAAGCTGACATTGAAGCAATTTCATAATTGTACCTGTGCAAAAGGCTCAACCTGTTGATAACGCTCACTGATATCTTCACCATCCAGGCAAATGTTCTTTAACACAACTTTGCCATAACCACGAGATCCACTGCCGCCAAGACCATCAAGTTCCAATAACTTGAGTCCTTGCAGCAACAATGTCAGTAGCGCATCACTGTCAACGGACAGTTTCTTCAGCGTGATGGTCAGTTGGAATGGGCTTCCGGCCGGAACCCTTTCAATACTTCGAGGATTGTCTGCAACTCCTGAAATACGGTTAATGCAGTTTTCCATTTTTTCTTCGGTCAGGAGCTCAATGTTATCGCGTCGTAACTGACGCCATTCTGAGCATAAGTTGGCATCCCAGAAGCTGACACGAGTTGGACCTAATTCATTCACAAACGCTTCATTGGCATCACCGGATACCCCAAATAATCTGGCAATCGCCCAGGCACTGGCATGCTGTTCAGTCCCTTCCCGAACCTCATGCAAATATCTGGCGCTCACAGGATTACCTTTGTTTCCGCCGACCAGGCCAAAGCGCCATTCCAGCAGTGAGCGGATCTTACCTTTCAACGAAGAGCCTGGCAGATAAGGTTCATCCGTATGAGGGTGCTTAATTACCGGACTATCAATGCCGCCTATGTGCATCTCGCTGTTACTGCTGCCAATATGGATCCCTGTTACCGCCTCAAGTGTTGCGTCAATGCGGTAAATCTTTTCCAGTTTCAATTCAGACATGATGGCTTCCTTTTCTCGGCAACTTTATTTCTTAGGGTTATGCATTTTTGAAAAGCCCAATACGGCTTCAAAGAACAGTTTGGCGCGATCCAGTTCTTGCTTACTGCTCATGGGATCAATCATCTTTTTAAACACGTCATAAAAAAAGTCATCCACATGTTTACGCCCTTTGGCATACGCCACTTTGGCTTTCATCATCTTTATACGAGGCAAAATGGTCTGAAACTGCTCATCGGAGCAATCTCTGGTACGTTGGTGCCACAGCGTCAATTCGTCGAAAAATCGCCGCAACTGTGTGGGTTTATTGGCATCTTTATATTCCCGTGGAGTTCCCTCATTCGGGATCAATGCCTTAGCAACTGCTTCAGCGGTCTGGTTGTACAGCTCGATGTCTTCTTTGGGGCCGGAAAACACCAGCTTACTTAATAATTCCTGGTTACTCATACGCATTCCTTATTTGCGATAGGTATAGATAAATGTGGTAAGAGCTATCCGATAGTTGTCCCGATGACGGTTAATTTCGCCACCAATTAACTGCATCAATTCGTCTCTGATGGCTTTATCCTTTTCAGTCTTAAAGGTTCTGAACGTCCTATACCCAAGACGTGAACGCCAGATATTGGCTTTGGGATCATCCAGTGCTTTGGCGCTTAAATCCGATAATTGCAGTACGTCATACCAATAAGCTGTACTTAATTGCCGACGTCCGTAACGCTCCCTCAGATCACGCAGTGAAGATGCAGCCTGAAGTAACTCTGCAAACTGTTTCCAACCGACGACTTTACCAAAACAAGCCACGGCATTTTTCTCACCGGCCCCGTAGCTTTTTGCATCAGACAGCAGTTCTTCAGCTTGAGAACCAAGGTAACTAATGGGTGTACCAGGTTTGCTCACAAACATCCCGGCCGAAAAATGTATAAGGGAATTACCCGCGACATAACGATGAAATTCTTGGCGCATGGAGTTAGCAAGAAGCAGTTGACTGCGCCAGGCCCCCATGAGTAAGAAATCATCACCACCAGCGAAAATGGTATAAGTATTTGGATACTTACTCATGCAAAGCCACGGCAAATAAACTGCAAAAAAGTTGTTCATTTGACGGGAAAGCCCTGCCATGCGGGCAAAAGAGGCACTGGCTAATTCATCCTGAAAAATGGCCCCCAGATTATCCACATCCCCCTTCAAGGTCGCTAAAGCTTCAATTCCAAGGTAATTCGCGCTATCAGCATCTTGCCACTTATCTTCACATGCTAGGTGGTTAAGCGTTTTAATCCGATCTGCGGCAACATCAGCGTCATCATCTGCCAGCGACTTGCCATAGCGCTGTTCATTAAAACCGTTACGGCTGATCTCGTTTTCTTTAAACCGGGCAACGTAAGCGTTGATATTCCGCCGCGAAAAGCCATTAAACAGCACCGCTGCCTCGTTTTGTGGTAAGGAAATATCAAAACATCGGCGTAATTCACCACTCTGCGCAGGTGGAGCAAATTGATTTAACTGCCCTCGTTCTGAAAAACTGACCCAATACCCCAACATCGGTAAAGTCAATGAATGCACGCCAGGTAAACGTTGTTTTGACAACAACAAAGTATCGGTTTGTGTCAGCAGCCGGCCGATTTCAATTTGATCCGCAGACAAAGGTGCCACACCATTTTCCGCTGCAGGTAAGCGATTGTTGTAACGGCATACCTTATATGGCGCGGCCCATGCCAATATAGCCTCCTGCTTATTGGACAATAGCCCAAATCGGTGGAATTTTTGGACTTCCAACTGACGGAATAAAGCGTTAAGCAACGCCTTAAACGGTCGGTCATTAGCAGTCTTACTGATGAACTGGCTAGGTGCGGCGGCTAACGCGGCTAATCCGATACTCGCCTGGCCATAGGTTTGCGACATGAACCAATGATTGATCTCATTGCGGGCTTGATTAAGCTTCTCAATCGTTGCCGGTGTATTCGGTGCCACTATCAGAAATTTTCCCGCGGCATTAATCACCTGACTGGTGCAGGGTAATTGCAGAGCATCCAGCACTTTCAGTGCAGCGATTTCTGTCAATAACGACACATAGAACGAACGCCCCCGCAATAGTTTTGAGGCTTTCTTCTGGGTTTCGGCGCCACCAGCAAAAATGAATTCCTGAATGCCGAAGAAATCCCCCTGAATTAACAGCAGTTTCTGCTCTCCCCAACCATGTTCGCCAGCACGTTGTTTCAGATGAGTGGCAACTAATGATTGGTCATGGCCAAGTTCCTCATGATAACGCCATAGGGCAACCGCTAAGGCCGCAGTGGTTTTTGAATGGTCATACAAAGAAACATCCGGGATCACTTTACCCGCAGTTGCCGACGGAATGGCATGGGTAAAGGTTTGCCAAAGTGTATCAAAATGGTCCAGCCATAAAGGCCACTGACGGCGATGACTGGATGGGATCTGTTCCAATTGGCCACAGAACTGTTGCCAGAGTTGGTGGTATTGTGCCACTGCGGCAGACTTATCAGAGGGTTCGGCTTGCTGTCTGTCTACCGGAAAGAGACTGTTGACTGACAGTGGTGCCAGTGGGTATCGATGCTGATAGTCGGCTTCTTTTAAATGAGCAGCATTACGCTGCAACACCTCAAACAATGGGTGCAAACGCGTCTGAATATAGTTGGGACGGTCTTCGGCAGCGTTATATTGCTCAAAATCTTCACGTTCAAAACCCGATGCCAGACGATCAGCTGTTGCAATGATCCACTGCAAATAGGTTTCAGGCTTATGATGATTCGCCGCAGCATTAATCAGCGAGTCATCTACATCCGTTGTTCTCCAAGCACCAAACGGGCTGACATCATTTCCAATGGTCTCTGGGAAAAATTTTTCCAATTGCTCAAAGGCTAAAGAGGTGTAAGCCGCATGAATATGCGAATATCGATTATCCCATCGAGGGCAGTGCAACTGTTTGGCTATTTCCAATTTTTCAGCAGCGACAGCCAACTTAGCGCGTTCGGCAAATTTACCAATATCATGCAAATAAGCAGTAAACGCCACACGGCAACTACTGTCCATTAAATCCGTCACCATAGCTCTCCTTGAGTGGTCAACGCGTATTCAGCACCAAGGTCTTAAGCGCACTTAACACCGGTTTTCTAGGAAACTCATTTTGTTCAAATATGAAAGAAAGCGGGTTAGCCTGAAAAGGATAATAAGGGAGAAAACCTGAGCCGAGGTTCGGGACAAATTTGTAGACCTGAAACTATCAAGCATTCCTTCGCTCTTCATATCAACTCTGAAATATTGTGGAAGAGATAATTCCCATGTGAAACGACTGAGATGATACCCCCCCTTCGCACATGATGCTTTTTATTTCATTATCAAATAAAACTCATTAAGACAATTTTGATAAACAATAATGTGAGTCTACTAACATGTTTCATTTGGGTTATAGAACTAATTTAGTCGTTTAGCAAAATACTTAGTCATCATCCAGATGATCTGTCAGCAGCAATATCAGCGTCACGATAATGACCAGCAATAACACACCGGACAGCAGAAACAGCAACTTGTAATACCCTCTGCTCAACGATTACCAATAATTGCTTTAGCGAATACTGATGGAACATCTATTCAGAATAATTCCGGTTGGATCTGTAATGTATTATCAGTGCAGTAACGAAACACTTTTTCCAGCGTTTTCAACCCAATGCCTTGAATATTAGCGAGTTGATTTATCTGACAAACTTCGCCATTGCTGACCGCGGCCATTAAGCGTTCCAGACGATGTTTTTGGATCTCGGTAGCTTCAGCCAACTCGGGCAAAGAGATCTGCTGCAAACGTTGGCGAAACTGACTAAACAGATCATCCTCGGCATCAGCGCGATAGCGATAAATTTCAACTGGAATATGTGCCGCTATAGGGGTGAGATAGTCAGCCATTAACGCTATGACCCTCTTCTCCGGTAGCCCGCCTTTATCAGTGCCAAGCAACGGAAAGGCAATACCGGTAATAGCGAGCTTTTGCCAGCTTTCAGCAAATTTACGCAGCCCTTGTTCCAGATATTTGACCTCCGAGGGCTGACGCCACTGCAATTTAGTCGGAAAGTTCAGTAACCAACGATCATGCCCCTTATACAGCGACAATTTTCCAGGTTTGAAAGTGCCTTCGGCACAAAAAGTCTGATAACGATCATACATCTGGGGATACCGTAAGCGGCATTCCAGCGCCAAGCCTGCGCCCATCACCCCTTCACAGTTCACTGCATTGACCAGCGTCTGCATCCGGGAATTAAAGATATTTCCTTCAATAATCTCTAACATTTACGGTTCTCCCGGCTCACACAAAAAAGTCATACGGACGGCACTCTACCGGCAGCGATTGCTGTGCCAGCAGTTGGTGCTGTAACACCATATTGTTAACCTGCAGCTCCACCACAGCATCAGCGGGGATGCCCCCCCAGTATAAGAGTTCCGCGGCCCTTAACCGTCGGCCATCCCAGACATCATGCCAGCTATCGGCCAGTAACACCGACCAGTCTGGTTTATCAAACTGCGGCCCTTGCCAGAACTGAGTATGATTGGCCGCGGCGTTGCCATCCGCTGTGACGCAACGGCTGGCGTCTAACTGATGCACATCAATTTTCAGCCAGACTAACTGCGATATGCGGCGATCATTTCGCGCCAACCGATACATCATGGGGTTGCGCTTAACAAAAAATGTGGGCGTAAATCCGTGCAGATCATTCCCCCAAAGTCGCTTAGTGCTGCGACAGGCTTGAACCTCAGCATCCGAAATATCCTGATACTGCACTTTCAGTTGCATCAGCTGCAAATGGCTCAGCAAACCACGCTGCATAATACCGCACAGATTATCTCTATGTGTCAGATGCCACACCCAGTTCACCTGGGATTGCGGCATCGTCACCGATACGGGCGCATGACGTTGAGGTGTAAGCTGTTCCAACATGTTCTGACCTCATTGATTAACATGAGGCCAGTCTACCGGGCAATCTTCCGCGTATTTTTCCAACAAATTTGTCGAAACGCAGACAACGACTCATCCCTTTGAGCAGGGCATGTCTGTGAAGACTGATGAAGGTGATACTCGCACTATCGTGTTTGCGTCTTAATCCCTTTTGGCAGGGCGAGTCTGTGAAGACGCAGCAGAGCAGTACGAGCGGATTTATTGGGATGGGTCTTAATCCCTTTTGGCAGGGCGAGTCTGTGAAGACGGAACCAAGTACCAGACCCTTTCATATCTTCTTGTCTTAATCCCTTTTGGCCGGGCGAGTCTGTGAAGACCTGGATGATTTAGAGATACGCGGCGTACCATCAGTCTTAATCCCTTTTGGCAGGGCGAGTCTGTGAAGACGCAGCAGAGCAGTACGAGCGGATTTATTGGGATGGGTCTTAATCCCTTTTGGCAGGGCGAGTCTGTGAAGACCGTGAAATGCACTTGGACGAAGGTGAGGCGATTCGTCTTAATCCCTTTTGGCAGGGCGAGTCTGTGAAGACATTCAGTCAGAACAATCCCCATCTGTTGGGTGGGGTCTTAATCCCTTTTGGCAGGGCGAGTCTGTGAAGACCAGCGTACTGGATATCCTCTCGTACGATGATGAGGTCTTAATCCCTTTTGGCAGGGCGAGTCTGTGAAGACCTAGACCCATACGTTGGTAAGACGATTGGTAGAGTCTTAATCCCTTTTGGCAGGGCGAGTCTGTGAAGACGCGTCAGTAACACCGCATTCAGCAGCATTGCTAGGTCTTAATCCCTTTTGGCAGGGCGAGTCTGTGAAGACCACATTCCGCTGGTGATCTTGGTCCGATCTACGGGGTCTTAATCCCTTTTGGCAGGGCGAGTCTGTGAAGACTAAAGGGATGCGAAGGTTTGAAATGAAAGCTATGTCTTAATCCCTTTTGGCAGGGCGAGTCTGTGAAGACTTACCATCAACTACATCCATACTTACTAAGAATTGTCTTAATCCCTTTTGGCAGGGCGAGTCTGTGAAGACAGAAGTCTTTTTGATCCGACCCAGGTTACTTGGGTCTTAATCCCTTTTGGCAGGGCGAGTCTGTGAAGACCAAAAAGTACAACAGAACGTCAGAGCGCGGTATCGTCTTAATCCCTTTTGGCAGGGCGAGTCTGTGAAGACAGCAAATTGGCGCAGCGCTTGAGTCACTCTACAAGTCTTAATCCCTTTTGGCAGGGCGAGTCTGTGAAGACAGCGGGCGACTCTAGTACCACCTCAGTCAAGTTCAGTCTTAATCCCTTTTGGCAGGGCGAGTCTGTGAAGACCTTTGGCAATTACGCTTAAATCTAAGCGAAAAGTCTTAATCCCTTTTGGCAGGGCGAGTCTGTGAAGACTTCGCTCAATCGTCAGGTCGCTCGTGGCAGCTTCGTCTTAATCCCTTTTGGCAGGGCGAGTCTGTGAAGACTGAACAAGTCGTCAAAAACCATTTAAAAGATGGGTCTTAATCCCTTTTGGCAGGGCGAGTCTGTGAAGACTTTAATGCTAAGTCGGTTAGCAAAAATGGCAGGTGTCTTAATCCCTTTTGGCAGGGCGAGTCTGTGAAGACTGTTACCGATGCAGTTTGTGACCCGGTTGAGAATGTCTTAATCCCTTTTGGCAGGGCGAGTCTGTGAAGACGGATAGTGCTTGGGATAAGGTTCAAGTAAGGCCCGTCTTAATCCCTTTTGGCAGGGCGAGTCTGTGAAGACCGTAGTCGAATGGATTGTTGCTGATGAACCATTCGTCTTAATCCCTTTTGGCAGGGCGAGTCTGTGAAGACCCAGAATTGTATTTTACCTTCAAAGACAATCAACGTCTTAATCCCTTTTGGCAGGGCGAGTCTGTGAAGACATCAGTAGAAAAACCTTCTTCATTTTCACCTGTAGTCTTAATCCCTTTTGGCAGGGCGAGTCTGTGAAGACACAGCCAAGCGTTGGGATCGCAAGAAGATTTTCTGTCTTAATCCCTTTTGGCAGGGCGAGTCTGTGAAGACGAAAATTGGACGCATCAATAAGAGGTGAAGGGTGGTCTTAATCCCTTTTGGCAGGGCGAGTCTGTGAAGACTGAATAACAAACAAGTTTTAATAGATACTGTTGGTCTTAATCCCTTTTGGCAGGGCGAGTCTGTGAAGACCATAGTCTGAATTAAATAAGTTTCGTCAACCATGTCTTAATCCCTTTTGGCAGGGCGAGTCTGTGAAGACAGGAACAAATTCTAATACACTGATTTTTAAAGAGCAAAACAAACGGTAAACGTACGTTTCAAACATTACAAAAAATTCAACAAACAGCATTTAACGTGCCAATGGCTTAAACTTAATTGATAAAGCCTTGTAATCGCTCATCATCTGGCAGAATGATTATGTCAGAAGATGGATGCCAGTGAAAACTCCCTGGTGGTGTGTCAAAAGGCAGACACAGTAAGGCATCTTCTGCCGGTTCTAATAGTTCTGCTAATTCACCACAAAGGGCACGCCGTTGAACCGGCGTCAATGCAGCTACAAATACAGATTTCTGTAGCGGCCATGCAAAACTGCCGATACAACGATGTATTTTTCGCCAGCGTTTAGGACTGCTGATATCGTAACTCAATAACCACAAGGGTTTATTCACCATGACTGATTTCCCGTTCAAGGATCCGGCGACATAGCTTAACTAAACGCCGTAAATGTGCTCGGCGATGCCGCTGCCATCTATACCATGCAGGATAAAAAATGTCCGCAGTCAAGCGATTGTTGAAATCAGCCTGATGGCCGGAAGTCTATATGGGGTGCGGGTTTGGCTCTACTTCGGGCCGCCTTGCGGGGCTGTGGCGTTGTGGGCTGGGAGCCACATAGGAGCTTCGCGGTAGAAAGCCCGAGCGTGCTGCATCGGGGGCGGTTGCCTGCAGGCGGTAGCCGCGTTTGGTCTTCATAGCCCAATCGGTCGCCGTCCTCCAGAATGAAGAACGCGCAGCCTTGGGCTGCGCGTTTGAGGGATGGCCGCCAGCGGAAACCGGCATCATCAGCTTGGCTTCGGCGGCGCGGCCTTGCCCGCGCCTCCCTTCCTGAATCCCCGATCTCCGACCATGAAGGCTTCTAGCATGTGCGGAATTAGCACCGTGGCATCGACCGCCTCGCCGTAGGTCTGCGCGTGCAGCGTAGCGTAGCGGTCGAGGTCGGCTTTCAGGCTGGCCGGGCAAGCAAAAGTCAGCTTCGTGGATTCCGTTTTCGGCAGCGGCCCGAGCCGTAGCTTGCGCGTCGTCATCGCGAAGTCCCCCTGTTGAAGAAAAGTGGCTGGTACGGCCGCAGCACCAGATCGCGGTTGACGATGATGCGAACCGGCAAGCCGGGGCGCTCCGTCAAGGTGGGCTGGATGTTGAGGTTGCGCCGGGTCATCTCCTGACCGACCTGATTGATGCTGTCCTGGGCGCTATCGCGGCCGGCGATGATGACGCGATCACCGTCCTGCCGGTTCTCCGGCGCAGCCAGTTCGGCACCGATGCCCAGTAGCGTCGTCAGTGCCGCACCGGCAAAGACGCGATCCCAATGCCAATCCACATCATCTTCCAAGCCGGCGTAGCCGGCCGGATCGGTGCCGGCCAAGTTGTCGAGCTTGAGCGAAGACGTGTCGGGCAGGATGATCCGGTTCCACACCACTTGCACGCGGCTCTGCCCGTAGCTGACCTGGCTGTTGTATTTGCCCAGGATGCGTGACCCCTGCGGGATCAGCAGGAACTTGCCGGTAGCCGTGTCATAGACCGGCTCCGTCACTGTGGCGATCACATCGCCCGGCAAGTCCGACTTGATGCCCGTCACCAGCGCCCCGGCGACCACCGTTCCGGCCATGACCTGATACGGCGACGCCGGCAGCGTCAGGTTGCCGGAATCACGGGCTTCCGTGGTTCCGGCTTTCTGGAATGCCTCTTTCTGGTCTTGCCGGTTCTGCACGGCGGTCGGGTCGGCGGGCTGGGCCGCCGTCGACGCAGGCCCGGCCGCCAGCGGGTCGAAGGCCGCATTGGCGGTGAAGCCCGGCGCAGCGGCTACCTGTGTCTGCGCCACCGGCGCGGCCTTCTGCGAACCAGAGCGGAAGAACACCGCCGATGCCGCTGCTGCTTCGGCTTCCTTGCGCAACGCGTCGTTGGGGTCGTTGCCGGGGGCCGCGTAGGCGGCCGTCACCGGCTGCTGCGACTTCACAATGGCCGGGCCAAGATCGCCTGGCAGCGGCGGCCCCAACTCCGGCACGGATGCCGCCAAGGGGGGCGGCAGCTTCGAGTAGTCCGCCGGCAGCGCGTCCAACCCTTCGGACTTCGAGACGCGATCGACGTTGTAAAGCTCGGTCTGCTCGCCTGCACCGCGCCGCTGCGGTTGCAGCGACCACATCAGCGCGCCGAGCACAGCGACCGAGAGACCGCCGACGAGGATGGCCAGCGTGCGCCGGTTCAGGCGCGTGACCGGGCGCGGTTGGGCGCGCAGCGCAACTGCCTCGGGTGCCACCTTGCCCGCATGCGGCGTGGCGAGGTCGGGAGTGTCGTCCTGGCTCATGGTCAGTTCCTCCGCGCCAAGCCATCCGTGCGTTCGATACGCACCACGTCACCCTTGTCGCCGCCCAGGCGCAGTTCGGCCGCGCCGAACAGCCGATCCACGATGTAGTAAGGCGAGCGAAAACGGTAATTCACCAGTTGTCCGTCGCCCTGCGCGCCGATGACGAACAGCGGTGGCAGCTCGCCTTGGGCGATTCCCGGCGGGAACTGGATATAGACCTTCTCGCCATCGTCGAAGGCGCGCAGCGGCTTCCACGGCGGATTGCTGCCTGAGACGGAATATCGGAAGCGGATCTTCTCCAGCGACAGTCCGGTATCGACCGGTGCGGCGGCGCTAGCCGCCTGCGACTGGCGCTGCAAGGCCAACATCCGGTCTTTTGGGTAGTCCCAGGACACCGACGCCATCCATGCCTTTTCCGTCGAGGTCAGTTCCAGCAGGTATGTTCTGCGACTGGTGGTGATGACCAAATTCGTCTTGAGGCCTGAGCGGATGGGCTTGACCAGCACATTGATGCGCATCGCGTCGCCGCTGCCGCTGGACGTGTCACCGACGATCCAGCGCACGGTATCGCCGGCTGCGACCGTCACTAGTTCCTCGCCCGGCTGCAAGGAAACCACGGTCACGCGTCCCGGCGCGGCATAGACTTGGTAGAGCGCACCATCGGTGAAGGGCCACACCTGAATCGCATTGACGTAGCCCTCGCGCGTGGGCGCGATGCGCGCCTCGGCATTGGCACGGGAAACGCGCACCTTCTCATCGGCCGGCTCCGGCTTAGCCGGGGCCGCGTCCAACTCGTGCAGCGGCTTCAACTGCGCTGGCAGCGCCAGCGGCTCGGGCATGGCGACGACTTCCACTGGAGCAGGCGGCTCCGGCAGCGGCTGTGCCTGCACCGGCTCATCGAGCGAAATGGACGGAGGCGGCTTGCCCTGCGAAGCGCAGCCCGACAGGGCCACCACGGTCAGCGCGAAAGCGTATAAGCGGAAAGACAGGTTCATGGCTTGGCTCCTTCAGAAGAATCCAGTTCGCGGCTCCACGACAGGCCGTTGACGTAGATACCCAGCGGGTTCTTGCGCAGGCGCTGTTCGGTGCGCGGGGTTTGCAGGACGGTGGAAAGCACCGCGTTCCATCGCTCGGTCCCGGCGGGGGCACCGTTGATGAACCGTTGCTCCGTCCAACGGACGTTGAACGAGGCATCGCTGGCGCGTACCACGCTGGTGATCTGCACCGTCACCGACTCGCGGCCAACACGGGCGAAAGGATCGTTCTTGCTGGCGTAGTCGTTGAGCACCGCCGCGCCTTTGTCGGTGGTGTAGTCGTAGGCGTCCAGCCAGTTTTGCCGCACCACGATGGGATCGATAGACAGCGAGCGCACCAGCGTCACGAAGCGCGCCAGGTGGTGCGCGATCTGCGCATCGGCGGGCCGGTACGGCGTGGCGGCTTCGCCGACGGCGCGCACCTGCCCCGACTGATCGACCTCGATGACGTAAGGGGTGACGATGGACTGCGCCGAGCGCCACACCAGGCCACCGGCCATCAGCAGCGCAAGCGTGAGGCAGCCGAAGGCCATAAAACGCCAGTTCTTGGCCTGGACGCGGGCCGAGCCGATGCGCTCGTCCCACACCTGCGCGGCGGATTGGTACGGGGTGGCAGGCTGCGGCGTGTCGGCATAGCGCACCTGCGGGCGTTTGAATCGCATAGGGTTCTCCTTGGTGGTCAGGTATCGGGTCACGCATCGGGGCGCAGGCTTGGGCCTTGCCCTGAGCCGCCGCCGTCGCCACTGCGCAGCGTGTGGGCTGCGGTGGTTGCGGCATGGGTGATCTGCTGGCGGCGGTGCATCCGCTTTGCCCAGGCGGGTTGCTCTTGCTTCGGCGCGCTGGCTGCGCCTTCGCCTGCGGCGGCCTGGCCGGAACCGGCAGCGCCGACATCCGCACCGTTCCATCCTGCCCGGAAGGAGTCGGCCACCTTCTGACCGGCAGCGGAAGCGCCCGATGCAGCTCGGCGGCCTGCCGCTTGCGCGCCGGTCTTGGCGACATTGCCGAGGCCCGCAGCCGCGCCTTTAGCCCCGCCGCCCGCAGCGGCGGAACCGGCCTGGAATGCGGACTTGGCGCTGCTGGCCGCCGACGTGGCGGCGCGTGCGCCGCTCCCGGCCAGCTTTGCGGCGGCCGGGGCCATGCGTGCGCCCGCCATGACGGCACCGCCCACGCCGGTCGCGGCGGCACCGATGGCAACACCCGTGCCTACCGCGCCGACGGCAGCGCCCGCCATCGCACCCGCGCCGAGCTGCGGCGCACCGGACACAAGGCCCGTGGCGATGCCGGGGCCGAAGATGCCCAGCGCCAGCAAGGCAAGCGAAGCCAGCATCACGACAAGCGCATGGTCGATGGAAGGCTCGTCGGGATGAACCTGGAACTCCGCGAACAGGCCCGAGCCGATGCCGACGATTACCGCCAGCACCAAGACCTTGATGCCTGACGAAACCACATTGCCGAGCACCTTTTCCGCGAGGAACGAGGTTTTGTTCCAGAGCGCAAACGGGATCAAGACGAAGCCGGCAAGCGTGGTCAGCTTGAACTCGATCAACGTGATGAAAAGCTGAACCGCGAGCACGAAGAAACAGAGGATCACCACCAGCCAAGCGATGAACAGCACCACGATGGGGTCGAGGTTCACGAACACTTCGGGGAAGCCGGCCATGTCACCGATCTGGTCGAGGATCGGCGCAGCGGCGTCGATGCCGGTCTTGGCAAGCCGACCCGGCTGCAAGAAGTTCTCCATCGTTATGGCCGAGCCAGTGGCGGTGATGCCTAGCCCGGCGAACGAGCGGAACACGATGCTCGACAGCCAATTGAAGTTACCGATGATGTAGGCGAAGGCACCGACGTAAAGCACCTTGCGCAGCAGCTTGGCGATCACGTCCTCGCCCTGGCCGGTCGCATGGCTCATGGCCCAATACAGACCGGCAATGGTCATGTCGATGACAATGAGAGTGGCCGTCAGGAACGCGACTTCGCCTTGCAGCAGACCGAAACCGGAGTCGATGTAGCGCGAGAAGGTATCGAGGAATCTGTCGATGATCGTTACGTCGTTCATGGCGTGTCCTCCGCAGCGGCGAGCGACGCATCACCTTCCGGCGCGTCGTCGGTTGGCGTGTCGAAACTCGCCGGAATCGGCGGCAGTTCTGCCAGCGTCCGGTATTCGTCCGGCCCAGTCTGGCCGGTGAAGAAGCGCCGCCGGAAGGCTTCGGCAGCGGCGCGACAGGTGTCTTCGCCTGCGGTTTGCCGGTCGGCTGCGCATTGGGCGCGCAGCGCCTTGAGCCGCACGGGATCGGCGGCCAAGGTGGCGGTCAGGTCTTCAGCCGGCTGCTGGCCGCATGCGGTCAGCAGCACGGCCAGCAGGACAGGAACGCATCGCATGGCCGCCTCCCGTCAGTTGTTGTAGAAGTTGACGGACTGCGGTGTGTACGGCGTGCCGGTGCCCAGGAAGCGCCGCCGCACTTCGCGGGCGCGCTCGGTGGCCGCTGCCTGCCGCGCCAGCTCCAGCGAGGCCGCCCTGTCTTGTGTGATCTGGAGCTGCTGGGCCTGGATGGACTGCTTGGCCTGCAAGGCGAGAAGCTGGTTCGTTGCCTGCATCGCTTGCAGCGCACCCGTGGCCGATTGGCTTTGGCTCACGAGGTCGGCCAGCGCGCTTTCGTCTTGCGTCAGGTTCTGCGACACCTGCGCCTGCATCCGCATCGCGGTGTGCAGGCCGTCGAGCGTGTTCTTCCAGCGTTCGCGTGCGTCCTGTGCCATGCGGTCGCCGCTGATGGTGGCGGCGTACTGCTCCGGGTACAGGCGCGAGAACGTGGCATCCATGCTCTGCACGTCGTAGGCCAGCCCTTGCGCCTCGGCAATCAGGCGTTCAGTCGTGGCGAGCGTCGAGCGCAGCCGGTTGACGATGTTGAAGTCGAGATTCGCCAGGTTGCGCGCCTGGTTCATCAACATCTGCGCTTCGTTCTGGAGCTGGTTGATCTGGTTGTTGATCTGCTCCAGCGTGCGGATGGCAGTCAGCGTGTTCTGCACCAAGTTGACGGGATCAACGAAAGTGAGCGCCGCCGCTGGCTGAGCGAGCATCAGCGAGCCGGCCAGCGCGGCGGCGAGCGAAACGGAAAGTACACGGGTCTTCATGGCGAAATCTCCAGGGGTTGAGTAGCGAGGAAAGAAGCCGCCGACGGCGAGGACGGCAGCAGGTCGGCGGCCCAATCGAGGCCGCGATGGCGTAGCCACGCACCGGCGAAGCCGGGAGCGCCGGCCTGCGTCAGCACTCGGTCAATGTCGCGTTGGTCTTGCGGTGTGGATGCGCCCGAGAAGGCGAGCGCGGCTGGCCCCAGGTCGAGGTCGAACAGACGATTGCCCAGGCGCGATTGGTAGTAGTAGTCGCGCTTGGGCTGCGCGGTGGCGACGATTTCGATTTGCCGACTGTTGAGGCCAAAGCCCTCGTAGACCGTGCGAATCTGCGGCTCGGTCGCCTGCGGGTTGGGCAAGAAAATCCGGCTCGCGCAGCTTTCGATGATCGCGGGCGCGATGGTCGAATCCTTGATGTCGGCAAGCGACTGCGTGGCGAAGATCACCGACACGTTTTTCTTGCGCAGAGTTTTCAACCATTGCCGGATGCGTGCCGCGAAGGACGGTTCATCAAGGAATAGCCAGGCTTCATCGAGAATCAGCAGCGTGGGAGCACCGTCGAAACGTGCATCGAAGCGGGCGAACAAGTAGCGCAGCACCGCTTGCACGGCGGCGGGGCTGTGCATTAGCTCTTCCATCTCAAAGCCCTGCACGTCGCCGCTGCCGAGCCGGTCGCGGTCGGCATCCAGTAGCTTGCCGTGCGCGCCGCCCAGCACATACGGCGACAATGCCTGCCGCAGCGCGTTCGATTGCAGCAGCACCGAAAGCCCGGTCATCGTGCGCTGCTCCACCGGCGCACCAGCGAGGCTGCCGAGCGCCGACCAAATGGCGGCTTTCTCGTCGGGGCCGACGGTCACGCCTTCATGCAGCAGGCGGCCTTCGATCCACTCGGCGGCCCAGGTGCGATAGCCTTCGCTGTCGATACGGGCCAAGGGCTGAAAGGCAATGGCGCCGTCCGCGCCGAGGTCGTAGTGTTCGCCGCCCAGGCCCAGCACCGTCGCCCGCATGGATCGCCCCATGTCGAAGGCGAAGATGCGCGAGCCGCCATAGCGGCGGAACTGCAAGGCGAGCATCGCCAGCAGGACAGATTTTCCCATGCCCGTCGGCCCCGCGACCAGCGTATGCCCCACGTCGCCGATGTGCGTCACCAGCCGGAACGGCGTCGCGCCATCCGTGCGCGTGACGATCAGCGGCGGGCCGTCGAGATGGGCGTTTTTCTCCGGCCCAGCCCACACGGCGGACACCGGCATCATGTGCGCCAGATTCAGCGTCGAGACGATGGGCTGGCGCACGTTGGCATAGGCATTGCCTGGTATGGACGACAGCCACGCATCGACTGCATTTAAGGTTTCGGGGATGGTGACGAAGCCACGTCCTTGGATGACACGTTCCACCATGCGCAGCTTTTCGTCGGCTACGGCAGGGTCGTCATCGAACACCGTCACCGTGGCGGTGAGGTAGCCGAAGGCGACTTGATCGCTGCCAAGCTCTTGCAAGGCGGCATCCGCGTCGGCCGCCTTGTTGCTGGCATCCGTGTCCACCAGCGGCGATTCCTGCTGGAAGATGGTTTCGCGCAGTAGCGCAATGACATTCTTCCGTTTCGCAAACCACTGGCGACGCAGGCGGCCCAGCTCCTTTTCCGCCTCGGCTTTATCGAGGCAGAGAAACCGGGTACTCCAGCGATAGGCAAAGCCCAGGCGATTGAGGTCGTCCAGCAGGCCCGGCCAGGTCGAGGTCGGAAAGCCCCGCACCGACACCACGCGCAGATGCTGGTCACCCAGCATGGGCGCAAGGCCGCCGACTAGGGCGGAATCGGCCAGCAGTGCGTCGAGGTGGAAAGGCACCTCGGGCACGGCCAGCCGGTAGCGCCGCGTGGACACCGTGGCGTGAAGATAAGTCAGCGTCGCGGCATCGTCCAACCAGACGATTTCTGGCATCACGCCATCGAGCAGGTCGAAAACCCGATCCGTTTCTGCCAGGAAGGCGTCAAGCCGACCGCGCCAGTCCACACCATCGCCCGGCGCGTGCTCGTAGAGCAGCTTGGCTGCACGAGCGCGGGATTCCTCCGGCGGCAGATAGGCTAGCGTCAGGTGATAGCTGCTTTCGTAGTGGTTCCCCGATTCCTCAAAGGCAGCGCGGCGTTCTTCGTCCACCAGCCAGGACAGCGGTTCGGGAAAGTCGGAATGCGGATAGTCCGCGGCCGACTGGCGCTCGGCTTCCACGAACAGCGCCCAGCCCGAACCCAGCCGGCGCAACGCGTTGTTTAGCCGTGCCGTCGTGGCGATCAATTCGCCCTGCGTGGCGCTGTCCAGATCAGGCCCGCGAAAGCGCGCCGTGCGCTGAAACGAGCCATCCTTGTTCAGCACCACGCCCGGCGCGATCAGCCCAGCCCAGGGAAGCCAGTCGGCCAGCAAGGCGGGCCGCTGGCGGTATTCGGCAAGGTTAAGCATGGCGGCGTCTCCTACACGTCCAGCAGCGGCTTGTGCTTGATGTGCCGGGCGAAGACCTGCATGAACTGCGGATCGACCCTCGCGCCCCACACGGCCAGCGAGTGACCGACGATCCAGAGCACTACGCCAGGAATCCAGAGTTGCAGGCCCAGCCCGACGGCAGCGGCTAGCGTGCCGTTGGCAATCGCCACCGTGCGCGGTGCGCCGCCCATCAAGAGCGGCTCGGTCAGCGAGCGATGTAGCGGCACCTCGAAGCCGGCCGCGAAGCTATCCGGGCCACTCATACGACAGCCCCGCCGGAGAAGCTGAAGAACGACAGGAAGAACGAGGACGCGGCGAACGCGATGCTCAAACCGAACACGATCTGGATCAGCTTGCGAAAGCCGCCCGACGTGTCGCCGAAGGCGAGCGCGAGGCCCGTGGCGATGATGATGATGACCGCGACGATGCGTGCCACCGGCCCCTGAATCGACTCCAGAATGGATTGCAGCGGGCCTTCCCACGGCATCGAGGAGCCGGATGCCTTCGCCGTGCCCGCCGTCATCAGCATGACTGCGGCCAGCAGCAGGCCGTGGTGCGCGGGGCCGGCCAGCCGCCGCAGGCGTGCGATGGTTGAAACCGGATTTACGGAATTACGGAAAGCGTGAACGTGCATCTGCGTCATGGCAGTTCTCCAGGTAGGTCAAGGGACGAGGAAGGCGCAGCGGCATCGGCTGCGAGAGGAACCGGCATCAGCTCGGGAAACGGTGTTTCCAGCGCGTCCGCCAGGCGATAGCCGGTGCCGTCGAAACCGACGACACGGGCGATGCTTTCGACGCGGCGCTTGCGGCCACGCCCGGCGATGTGGATCACGACGTTGACCGCCTCGGCGATCAGCGCACGCGGTGGGTTCACCGCCACTTCAAGAATCAACTGTTCGAGGCGCAGCAGCGCGCCCAGCGCGGAACCGGCGTGGATGGTGGCGATGCCGCCGGGGTGGCCGGTGCCCCACACCTTAACCAAGTCCAGGGCTTCGCCGCCGCGTACCTCGCCGACGATCACGCGGTCGGGGCGCAGGCGCATCGTGGCCCGCACCAGCTCGGTCATAGACACGACGCCAGCGCGGGTGCGCAGCGGCACATGGTCGCGGGCTGCGCATTGCAGCTCGATGGTGTCTTCGAGCACAAGCACGCGGTCGCCCGTGGCGGCGATCTCCGCAAGCAAGGCATTGGCGAGTGTGGTTTTGCCGCTGCTCGTCGCCCCGGCGATCAGGATGTTCTGGCGCTCACGCACGGCGCGGCGCAGGAACTCGGCCTGGCCTGTGGTCAAGATGCCGTCGGCCACATAGCGATCCAGCCCGATGATGCTCACGGCGCGCTTGCGCAGCGCGAAGGCTGGGCCGGGCGCTGCGGGCGGCAAGATGCCCTCGAACCGCTCGCCGGTTTCGGGCAGCTCGGCGGTCAGCAGCGGCCGCCCGCGATGCACCTCTGCGCCGACGTGCGCAGCCACCAGCCGGATGATGCGTTCGCCATCGTCTTGGGACAGCTCCACGCCCAGCGGCATGCGGCCCGATGACAACCGATCCACCCATAGGGTGCGGTCGGGGTTGAGCATGATTTCCACCACGTCGGGGTCGGCCAGCGCAGCGGCGATGACTGGCCCCATTGCCGTGCGCAGCATCTGGATACGGCGATCCAGAGAGGTTGCGGCGGATGAGAGTTCGGGCGGGGTTTGCGGAATGGCGCTCATGAGGCACGCTCCTGCGCTTCAGCCAGTGCCTCCGCGTCATCCATTCGCGCCGGGTCTGGGTGCAGTTCTTCCACAACGTCGCGCACCAGGCTGCGGCCACGCAGCAGGTGGCGGCCGAGCCGCTCCACGAATTGCTCGAAACGCGCTTTGCCTTGGGCGCGAGCTGCGTCCTGATGGGCTTCGGGAATCGGGGTGCTGACGGTCAGGAAGTAGCGGATGAACAGCGCCAGTGTTTCGATCTGGATGTTCTGGTCGCGCTCCATGCGCTCGGCCTGCCGCGACAGGCGATCGAGCCGCTTGGCGATGGCCGCCTCGCGCTGGTCGCCAGCATCGGGCGATAGCCACGACGCGAGCGCCGCCGCGACAATGGACGACTTGGACACGCCTTTCTTGGCGGCCAGTTCTTCGAGACGCTTGGCGTGCTCGGGCTGAATGAACAGATTGAGGCGGTATTGGCTCATAAGTCGATTCCGTCGTTGGGGTCGAGGGAAGCCAGCCGGGCCGTGCGCTGCATGGCCGGGTCGAGCTGGCCGGGAAGCGGCAGCGGCAGGTCGTCGTCGTCATCGAGCAGAGTCAGGTCATGGCCGGCGAGCAGCGGTTCGGGGCTGTATTCGCTGACTTCGGATAGCTCCGGCTGTCGGCGTGGGCCGCCGTCATCGGCGGTGCCTGTGCCATCGCCGGACAGGCCCGCAGCCCGGACCGTTGACACGGCTGGGATCGATAGGCCGCTCCAGTCGTCGGGCCGGGCCGGTGGCGCGTCCGCGTATTGCCCGGCCGCGAGCACAGGCGGCGGTAAAACGCGGTTCTTGAAATTCGCGTCGGCGTAGTAGCGCAGCTTCTTGGCCTTGATCGGTGCCACGCTGGACACCATCACCACAGCTTCCTCAGTCGGAAGCTGCATCACTTCACCGGGCGTCAGTAGCGGGCGGGCCGTCTCCTGCCGCGACACCATGAGGTGCCCCAGCCACGGTGCCAATCTGTGCCCGGCATAGTTGCGCTGCGCGCGCAGTTCGGTAGCGGTGCCAAGCGTTTCGGAGATCCGTTTCGCAGTGCGTTCATCGTTGGTGGCGAACGTCACGCGGACATGGCAGTTATCCAGAATCGAATGGTTCTGGCCGTAGGCTTTGTCGATCTGGTTGAGCGATTGGGCGATAAGAAAACTGCGGATTCCGTAGCCCGCCATGAAGGCAAGCGCCGTCTCGAAGAAGTCCAGGCGGCCCAGCGCCGGGAACTCATCGAGCATCAGCAGCAGCTTGTGGCGGCGTTCGATGCCGTCGCTGCCGTCGAGCGATTCGGTGAGCCGTCGGCCGATCTGGTTGAGGATCAGGCGAATGAGCGGTTTCGTCCGCGAAATATCCGAAGGTGGCACTACCAGATAAAGCGACACCGGATGCTCGGACGCGATCAGGTCGGCGATACGCCAGTCGCAGCGCGAGGTGACTTCGGCCACCGTGGGGTCGCGGTAGAGGCCCAGGAACGACATGGCGGTGCTCAACACGCCGGAACGCTCGTTGTCCGACTTGTTGAGCACTTCGCGCGCCGCCGAAGCGACGACTGGATGCGGGCCACCACCTTCCACGTTCACGAGGTGCTGTGTGGTCATCATCCGGTGCAAGGTCAGCTCGAAGGGGCTGGCCGGATCGGAGAGGAAATTGGCGACGCCGCGCAGCGTCTTGTCCTCGCCCGCGTAGAGCACATGCAGGATGGCCCCGACCAGCAGCGCGTGCGAAGTCTTCTCCCAATGGTTGCGCTTCTCAAGCGCGCCTTCTGGATCGACCAGAATGTCGGCTATGTTCTGTACGTCACGCACTTCATGTGCGCCGCGCCGAACTTCTAGCAGCGGGTTGTAGGCCGCCGACTTCGCATCGGTCGGATTGAACAGCAGGCAGTGTGAGTAGCGTGAGCGCCAACCTGCGGTGATCTGCCAATTCTCGCCCTTGATGTCGTGGACTACGGCGGATGCAGGCCAAGAAAGCAGCGTCGGCACCACAAGGCCGACGCCTTTGCCTGAGCGCGTGGGCGCGAAAGTGAGGATGTGTTCCGGGCCTTCATGCCGAAGGTACTTGCCATCGTGCTGACCGAGGAACACGCCGATCGGCTGCGTAAGGCCGGCTTTGCGAATGTCCTCCGTACTTGCCCAGCGTGCCGAGCCATAGGTCGTGACTAGGCGTGATTGACGAGAGCGCCAGATCGACATGCAGACTGCGACCACCACCGCCAGCAAGCCACTGCCACCCGCTATGGCACCGCCCGTGTCGAAAACGCGTGGCGCGTAGGCATCGAAGAAGAACCACCACTCAAACAGCTTCCACGGGAGGTAGATCGGTGTGCCGAGGAAATCAAACCAGGGGGAGCCAAGGCGTACCTGATAGCCAAGGGCTGCTGCCGTCCATTGTGTGGCGCCCCACACACCCGCGATCACGATGCCGAATACCACGGCTATCTGACCGAACAGCACATTCGTACCTTGCATAGCCCCGCCTCCAATCTCTCCTACGCTGATTCCCTTGGGAAACGCGGCTTAGAAATGTGCCGCAGGCGTCAGGATCGGTGCTGGCTTAGTGCCGGTCAAAGACCGTTTGGGGCAGAAAGGTCGATAAGAAAGAATGAATTCGCGCTGTGTCTAGCCAGGGAGTGACTCCGTAAGCGCCGGCGAATATCAGCGTGCCGAACAGAAGATTCAGGCAGACTAGCGAATTGCTGAATTGCTGAATTGCTGAATTGCTGAATTGCTGAATTGCTGAATTGCTGAATTTCAGAATTTGGGGGATTCTTTGGGCGGTGTGTATGGCGTTTTTCCGTCACCGTAGAACCGCTTACGTGTTGCCTCCGCTACCCGGTTGCAAAGCAGTTCGCCCAAAGTAGGCCGATCCGTCTTGCATTGCTGGCGCAACTTCTTGAGCTGTTCCGGGTCTGCCACCAGCTCTTCTACTGTCGGGGTTTTCTTTTCTGCACTAGTGGCTTTGTGCGGTTTATCAGATTGACCGCATGCGACTAGCATTGCAGCGACGAGCGTGATGGCGAGTCTCATGGCATCAATTCCTCCGGAAGATCGGGATTTCGGCTTTTTGTTGACCTGAGAAACTCTGGCAATTCGATGGCCTGTACTCGCTGAATGAAGCGCGCAAGCTCGTCAAACGGATCGCCTTCAAGTCTGAGTAGATAGGTCGTCAAAGGTGGTACGCGTGTCGAAAGCGGCCTCGCCACGACTCCTGGCTCTCGGGAGGCTGCAATGTGTGCAGCCCCTGTAAGTCCGAGTGCAAAACCGGCAGATACCAACGCCATCATCAGGTCGAAAGTGGTAACCCGCTCGGCAACTAGAGGCTGCATTTCAGCCCGGCTAAGTACTCGCTCAATGTGCTTGGCGTGGCCCTCGCACACTTGAGGATCAGATAGCACTAGCGGGTAGCGCAGCAGTTCATCCAATGGAATTCGCTTAAGAGCCAGCAACGGATGCCGAGCTGGCAGCGCCACCATAAGCGTGTCAGTCCACGCGGGAAGTGCGACGATTCCATCACCTACGTCGTCGGACTGTGCAAAGCCGACGTCATACAGGTCGTCGTGCAATCCTTTGATTTGTTGGGATAGTGGCACCTCAAAAAAGCGAATCTCAACCTCGGGCTCCTCCTCGCGACACAACGCCAATAGGGCTGGTAAGCACAGTAGTGTTGCGCCGTCTGACAAGGCGACGCGGAGTTGTCCATGAAAGCCATTTTTTGCTGCCTTCACGCAGTCCCGCGCCTGTTGCAAGGATGCGAACACCCGAGGTGCGTGCTCCATGAGCATCAACCCAGCTCGTGTCAAACGCGTGCTTCTCGTGTTCCGAATAAAGAGCTGTGCTCCTAACTCCTCTTCGAGTTCTTTGATCGTGCGAGACAGTGGGGACTGCTCAATATGCAGTTTCGCAGCGGCGCGAGCGAAGTGAAGTTCCTCGGCGAGCGCCATAAAACAACGTAGATGTCGAATTTCCATGCGTCCCCTACTAATCGTCGATCTATTCAGTATTTAAAACTCGCTGCCATGCTGCGTTCTTCCAACTCAAGGACTCAGGGTGAAGATTGCAGATTCACATGCTCTGGCGAACCAGAAAGCGCTTTAGCGAGAACACCCCATTGCACGGCTGCGTCGGCGCGAGCACGGACCAGAGCCGCTCGCTGGGACAAGGTGCCACGCTCCGCTTCTGCAACAACGGTCGCATCCACCTGTCCCGCCTCAAAGAGGCGTCGACTGCGGTCAAGGAGTCGATCAGCGACGACAAGACCATCGACCTGATGCTGCAGAGAAGTCCGCTGGGTCTGCCAGCCCAGATAAGCGTTCTCCACATCCTGAAGCGCAAGCAAAACCGTGCGTTCCAGGTCAGCCTGTGCGCCGCGACTGCGTGCTGAGCCCTCGTCGATTCCCGCTTGTATTGCTCCACCGTCAAAGATCGGAAGCGTCACACCCAAGCCCAGAGAGAAAATGTTCCCTGCCACACGTGTTCCGTTGTTCTCGAAGCGTTGGCGCCCACCACTCAAATCGAGCACAAGTTTGGGGAGCCGCTCGCCTTCTGCTGCGTTCCATCGCGCCGTCGCCGCTGCAAGACGCGCCTGCGCGGCTCTGACGTCGGGGCGCTGCTGCAGCAATTCGCCTGGCACGCTTCTGGGAGTCCAATCGGGCATGGTGAGAGAGGCAAGCGCAGGACCGCTGCCAAGCGCCCCCGGAATCCGGCCAACGAGCACATCCAAGGCATGCGTTGCTTCGCCGCGTACGCGTCGCAACTGCTCTTGCTCCACCCGGAGGGCGATGACCTCGGAACGCGTGCGTTCAATGTCAAAGCCCGTAGCTTGACCTGCCTTGAACTTCTGCTCTGTCAGACGCTCAAGGCGCTCGGCGACTTGAAGTCGCTCTTTTGCCAGATCTTCCAGCTCTGCCGCCTGCCGCTGCTGCAGTGCAGCGGACACTGTCTCAAAGGCGATCTGCCAACGTGTCGCGAACCAGTTCTGTTCGACAGCAACTGCGTCCATCCGTGCGCCATCAGCGGCATGCGAGAGGCGGCCCGCTAGATCAACTTCCCATGAAGCCGACAGCGGAAGCCTGGCATCGCTGCTGATGGTCGGTGCCAAAGAAAAGTCGCGCGCGCGCGTTGCTTGGGGCGTGAGCGCCAAGCTAGGGAACATTGAAGCGCGTGTACGTCGGGTGATCGCCACAGCTTCATCAATCCGCGCTCTTGCAATAGCGAGATCGGTGTTGTGCTCCAGCGCGTTGCGCACCAGCGCGTCAATCAGCGGATCACCGTACGCCGTCCACCACTCGGCCGGGAGTGCTTGTGCTGGCACCTGCTGCACAGCCAGACCCGCTTCGTTCATGAATTTGGCCGGAACCTCAACGCGTGATGTCTCCACCCTGTGAGGCGAGTGGCTGCACGCGGCGAGAAGCGTGATCGATAGGAATGCAACAGCAGTAAGGCCGCGGCGGGCGTAGGGATCGGACATGTTGAGCCACTAGGTTGTGAATTGAGGAGGCCGTCTTGACGGGCATAGTTCATGGCGTGTACTATACCGTCCAGACGATTCAAAAATCAAGCATCTTTGGAGTTTCACCATGGCAACTCGTATGAAATCAAGCCCAGAGGAGTCGCATTCGGCGGACAACGGCGCTGAAGCCCCCTCCATCTCTAAGAAAGCGCAACAAACACGGGAGCGCATCCTTCAAGCTGCGCGTGACGTAGTCATGGAGGGAGGTGCCGGGCACCTAACGCTTGACGCGGTCGTTGCACGGGCAGGAATGAGCAAAGGTGCGTTCCTGTACCACTTCAAGACCAAGCGCGATCTGCTCCTCACGATGATTGATGACCAGGTCTCGGCGTTTGATGGCGGGCAGGAAGAGCGAGAGCTGCCATTCGTCGGCGATCCAGACCCTTGGCTATCCAGCCAGGTCTCGGCTATGCCTGACGGCGGGATGCAAAAGATGAGCGCTGCATTGCTGGCGGCCGTGGCTGAAGACCCCACGCTGCTTGAGCCTGTGCGCGGCTGGTACCGCAGGCAGTACGAGAACGCGAGCAAATCTCCACGCGGCACCGATATCGCCGGAATCGTTCTATTTGCCTTGGACGGAGTCTTCCTCGCCGAAATGATGGGTTTTCCGACGTTTGCTGCCGAAGACCTTTCTCGACTCATGCACACCCTCCAGGCGCTCGCCCGCGGCGAACTGGAACTCACCCCTATTGATAAACGCTGATGAAAGGCCTTCCCGTGTCTTGCACTCCCTTTAAATCCCAGTCCTGGCAAATGCAGAAAGTCGGCCTTGCGTTTGCTCTACTCGCATTGCTCGCCGGCTGTGGCGCTCAAAAGGAGCCTGCTTCCGATCCCCCGCGAGCGGTCAAGCTGCTCACCGTGGGTGATACAGCTTCGGTGGACAATCGCATCGAGCTGAGTGGCCTGGCTCGTTCCAGCGAGCGAAGCACCTTGGGGTTTGAGACTGGCGGGCGGATCAGCAAACTTCATGTGGACGTGGGGGACCGATTCTCTCGTGGACAGGTTCTTGCAGAGCTTGATGTCCAGCCCGAGCAACTTCGCCTGGAACAGGCTCGGGCGGCACTTGCCGCTGCAGAAGCCGCGCTGGCAGACCGAATCGTGCAGACCAAGCAGCAACGCGGGTTACTGGAGGGTGACGTGATCTCTCCCGCCGCTTTCGAAAGCGTGAAAGCGCAGTTGGTTGCTGCCGAGGGGCAGGTTCGCAATGCCAAGGCCGCATTGGGCCTTGCAGAACGTGCGCAACGGGGTACCGCCATTCATGCGCCATTTGACGGCGTCGTTGCTGCGAAACTCGCGCTCCCTTTCACTGATATTGCAGCCGGAGCGCCCGTGCTTGAAGTGGATGGACTGCGCAGCGGCGTAGAAATCCTTGCGACCGCATCGACGACCCAAGCGGTGCACATACAAGTTGGGCAAGTCGCAGAACTGCGCCTCAGCGAGTCAGCAAGTCCCGTTCGTGCTTCGGTAAAACGCATTGGCTTGCGTGCAGAGAATGGCTCACTTCTGCCTGTGGTTCTCGTTCCTCAAGATGCTACTCAGGCGCGCATTCTTCGGCCCGGGTCTGCCGTTCAAGTATTGCTGAAAGCACCGGAATCTAAGGATGCCTCGTCAGACGGTTTGATTCTTCCCTATTCGGCACTTGTGCTCGGTGAAAAAGTGGGACAAGCCGCAGTGTTCGTATATGACGTGACCGGAAAAAAAGTGCACCGCCGGGAAGTGCAATTCCAGAGCGTTCCTGGCGGCGACAACGTTCGCGTCGTTAATGGTCTGAAGCGGGGCGAGGCGGTGGTCGCGGCTGGTGCTGGGTGGCTCACAGAGGGGCAGCAAGTCACTCCCCTGAAAGCCCTGTCTCAATTGGCCGGGCGCTGACGCGCGCTACAGGGAGACTTCGCTATGAAGATCACAGAAATGGCGCTGCGCGCCAGCAGACTCACGTACCTTGCCGCCGTCATCATTCTTGTTGCCGGCATTGCCACGTTTCTCAATTTCCCGTCGCAGGAGGAGCCATCGGTCACGATCCGAGATGCGGTTGTTGCCGTTCTGAACCCTGGCATGCCGGCCGAGCGCGTCGAACAGTTGATTGCGCGCCCGATTGAGGAGCGCTTGCGGGAACTGGCCGAGGTCAAGCGTGTAACCACGACCGTTCGCGCGGGTGCGGCGGTCATACAGGTCACGATCTGGGAGCGGTACACCGACCTAGCCCCCATATGGCAGCGCGTGCGTGCGAAAGTTGCCGATGCTCAACCGATGCTCCCCCAGGGAACGTTGGGGCCGTTTGTCAACGACGACTTTGGCCGTGTTGCAGTAGCGTCCATTGCTGTAACTGCTCCAGGCTACTCCATGAGCGAAATGCGTGTGTCGCTGAAAGAGATGCGCGACCGCCTGTACGCGCTTCCTGGCGTCGATCGAATCAGCTTCTACGGCCTGCAGGAAGAACGCGTCTATCTCGAATTTGATCGGCCCAAGCTGGCCCAACTTGGATTGACCCCTCAGGGAGTGATCGATCAACTCGTCAAACAAAACGTCGTACTTTCAGGCGGACAGATTGCCATCGGTGGCATCAACGCTTCGTTGGCTGTCAGTGGAGAGGTTCGTGATGCCGCTTCGCTACGCGCATTGCCGATCATGATGGCGCAAAGCCAGGGTGTGCGTGGCGCTTCTCCCACTCCATCAATCGCCCTGGGAGAGCTTGCGCACGTGCAGGTGCAACCTGCAGATCCACCCGAGTCTGCCGCGATCTACAAGGGGCAGCCTGCCGTGGTGATGGCTGTGTCCATGACCTCGGGCCAGAACGTGGAGCAGTTCGGTGCGGCACTCAAATCCCGTGTGGCGGAGCTTGAGAAGCTCCTGCCTGCAGGTTTCGAGCTGTCCTATGTGACGTTTCAGGCAGACATCGTCAAGCACGAGATGGGCAAGATGAACCATGTGATGCTTGAAACTATTGTCATCGTGCTTGGCGTCGTCGTCCTTTTCCTCGGATGGCGCACTGGAATCATCGTCGGAATGATCGTGCCACTGACCATTCTGGGGGCGCTGATCGTGATGCGCACGCTGAACATTGAACTGCAGAGCGTTTCGATGGCCGCCATCATCATCGCGCTGGGTCTTTTAGTTGACAACGGCATCGTGATTGCCGAGGACATTGAACGGCGCTTGGCCGCTGGTGAAGACCGCAAACATGCTTGCCTCGAAGCTGGCCGCACGCTTGCACTGCCACTGCTGACGTCCTCCTTGGTCATCGTCATCGCTTTTTCACCGTTCTTTTTTGGACAGAGTGCGACGAGTGAATATCTGCGCTCTCTGGTCATCGTCCTTGCGCTCACCTTGCTCGGATCTTGGCTGCTTTGCCTGACCGTCACACCTCTGCTGTGCTACCACTTCGCCAAAGTGCACCATCAGCCAGCGGACGACGCGCAGACCTACGACACACGCTTCTATCGCGGCTATCGCAAGGTGCTTGAGTGGGTACTTGGCCACAAGGCGATCTACGTCGGTGTGATGACGGGGGCATTGGCCGTCGCTCTGTACGGATTCACGACACTGCCATACGACTTCTTGCCGAAGTCCGACCGTGTGCAGTTCCAGATACCTGTTCAACTCGCACCTGGAATGGATTCACGCCTCACGCTTGCGAAAGTGAAGGAGGTCAGTGGCTGGCTCGGCGATCAAGAAATCAACCCCGAAATCACGGATCACATTGGCTACGTGGCTGACGGTGGACCGCGCTTCATCCTCGGATTGAATCCACCGTTGCCAGCATCGAACATTGCGTACTTCGTTGTGACGGTCAAGACAGGCACCAACATTGATGCGGTGATTGCCCGAACGCGGGCTTACTTTGCCCAGCATCATGGAGATGTACGCGCAGAGCCTCAGCGGTTCTCGTTAGGTACTACCGAAGCTGGCACAGCCGTCTACAGGGTCAGCGGACCGGATCATGAGGTGCTGATGAATGCAGCGGCAAAGATCGAGTCTGCACTTCGGGATCTGCCTGGAACAGCCAACATCAAGAACAACTGGGACACCCGTGTCGGTCGTCTCGATGTTCGAGTCGATCAGGACCGTGCGCGACGTGCTGGCGTAACCACCGATGACATCGCCGCCTGGCTTGGCACCCGCTACATCGGCCAGTCGATCTCTGTGATCCGAGATGGCGATACCAGCGTGCCAATCGTAATGCGCGGGACGCCTAATGATCGACGCAGCACTGCGGACGTAGGTGCGACGACCATCTATCCAGCGTCGGGTGGTCAACCCGTTGCTCTGGCGCAAGTGGCCGATGTCACGCTGTCCAGCGAGCCGTCCGTTATTCAACGCCGCAATCTCATTCGTACGGTTACGGTTCAGGGGCAGAACACGGCATACACCGCGCAAGAGATCGTGGATCACCTTGCACCTAAGATCGCTGCAATCGAACTACCTGCGGGCTATGCCATAGAGCTTGGTGGAGAAATTGAAGAATCAGCTGAATCGAATGCTTCGCTTTCGCACTACATGCCGTTTGCTCTTCTGGCGATGCTGCTGCTGTTCATCTGGCAGTTCAACTCGTTCCGCAAGCTGATCGTCATCCTAGCAACCATTCCGTTCACGTTGATTGGTGTTGTGATTGCATTGAAGGCGACAGGGACGCCTTTCAGCTTCATGGCGACCTTTGGTGTGCTTGCGCTTTTCGGAATCATCGTCAACAACGCCGTTCTGCTGCTCGAACGCATTGAACAGGGCCTCGCGGAAGGGCTCGCGCGGCATGAGGCCCTGGTGGGGGCGGCGATGCAGCGGCTGCGTCCGATCGTGATGACGAAAGTGACCTGTATCGCGGGTCTCGTACCCCTGATGTTGTTTGCCGGCCCACTGTGGAAGGGCATGGCCATCGCCATGATTGGTGGCTTAGCGCTTGGCACACTCGTGACGCTGGGATTGATCCCGCTGCTCTACGAAGTGCTTTTCGGAATGAAGTGGCCCGGCAGCAATCAGCGTCAAGAGGCGACGCAACATCCGACGTATCCGGTTTAACCCATCGGATCAACTATTCACCTTTTAAGCCCCGCCATCTCCTATAGCCGGAGCAATGCAGGCGGGGGCTGATTAGTCGTTATTGGCAAGACATTGCCAGATAGTTGGATGGCTAAGTTCTTCTAAATAGATTCGGAGAAATATATGAACCCGCTGATGTGGAATCCATGGCTAGTGCTTTTGATTGCTGGACTTTTCGAAATAGGTTGGCCACTTGGCCTCAAGCTGGGCGCAGTCAATGCGGCGATGCGCTACGTGGGGCCGGCGATTGCGGTCGCATGTATGGCAGCCAGCGGTTTTTTCCTGTGGCTGTCACTCAAGCAGATTCCCATGGGAACAGCCTACGCTGTTTGGACCGGCATCGGTTCGCTGGGCGCATTTTTCGTAGGCGTGTATGCGTTCGGTGACACAGCTTCTTTGATACGTTGGGCTGGCATCGCGCTTGTTGTCGCCGGCATTGTCTGTTTGAAACTTGGATAAGCGAAAATATCTATGAAAACCTCTTTTGCATTTGTTCGATTTTTATTGATGATAAGCCTTGCTGCAGCCTTATCTGGCTGTGCATCAAATGGCATGACTCGATCTGCGTTTCTTGGCGATCACGATGTATTGGAGAAAACGAAGTACGAAAACGTTTTACTCTTCAGAGCGCCTGGCTTTGAACCCAGTCGTTACCGGGAAATAGTAGTCGAGGACGCTCAGATAGTTACGAAAACTGGACACATCGATGGGCTTGAAGCTGAGCAGGAGCGTGAGCTTCTCGATCACGTCAACAGTGAACTGCGACACCTCCAAACCAAGTCCGAAGCTCCCGCCTCGTCAGGCCGCATACGTGTGCGTGTAGCAATTACGACCATTGAGACACCTAATCGCGCAGTCAATACCCTAACGACGTTGCTTGTTGGGCCTGTGACAACAGGCGGAGCCAGTTTGGAGTTCGAGGCAGTAGATGAAAAAACAGGTCGTCGAGTTGCTGCTGCCAGCTGTTTCGGGCACGGCAACGCTATCGCTGATTTCAAAGGCTCCTATACATTGCTCGGACATGCAAAGTCTGCAATCTCCACCTGTCTTGAACAGATCAATAGCGCTTGGAGAAGTGCTGACTCGTGAATAGCATTGATTCCATACCTTCGCGTGCCACAAGCAAAGTGCGAGAAACCCAACCAAGAGGATTGGTAGGGTGCCTTTCTTGGATCGCCAGCATCAGTCAAAATTCGCTCAGTTCCGTCGCAAAATTGCCGGCGGTTCTCATTCTTTTCTGTTCAAAACGCTGCGTGATGCTACTTGCGGAGGTAAAGCGCCTGGAGGTGTGTAGGTCCACGCGATGGAGTTTGGCCGGCGCGCTGGCAACTGTAGTTTTGACAGGGTGCTCCACCTACCGTCCTTGGATCAACCCGCCCCTTTCCAACGCCGCCTTAGTGGCTCCTGCCGAGAGCGACCAAAGCATCAGGCCGTTGGAGGTCAACCAGCCGGTGATTGTTGCAGTGACACTGTCAGGCGGGGGCGCGCGGGCGGCGGCCTTCGGTCTGGGCGTGCTACGCGAACTCAAGGCCACACGCTTCACTCTAGAGGGCCAGGAGACCACTCTGCTGGATCAGGTGTTCCTGGTCAGTGGCGTGTCGGGGGGCAGCATACTTGCCGCGCACTTCGCAGCATTCGGCGATGCTACGCTGACTCGTTTCGAGCCGGATTTTCTACTTGTGCCCTTTGAGGGGCGACTCTTACGTGAAGCTCTCTGGCCAGGGCGTCTCTATAGATTAACTTCGCCTTGGTTTGGACGCAGCCAGATCCTGGCCCAACGCTTGGACGAACTTTTTGAGGGCCGCTCCTTTGGTGACGTGCGACGACGACCAGGCGCGCCCGAACTGATGATCACGGCAACCGACCTCACGACCGGTGCCCCTTTTGATTTCACCACCGAGCAATTCCGGCTAATTTGTTCCGACCTCGATGCAACACCGCTGTCTTTCGCGGTGGCGGCCTCGTCGGCAGTACCGCTGGTGCTGTCGCCCGTAACGGTGCGAAACAACGCCAATACTTGTTCGCCGCCTCTCCGATCTTTGCCTTTCCGAGGGCAAGATTACAGATCACGCATCTTGCAAAGCAGCATAGACAGCTACCGCAATGCGCAGGATCGGCCCTATATTCACCTCGTGGACGGTGGTGTCTCCGACAATCTCGGCGTACGTTTGATGCTAGACCGGCTAGTAGCCTCGGGCTCAATGAGCGCCAACTTCTCGGAGGTCAAGCCCGGAAGCCTGCGCCGACTCGTGTTGGTGACGGTGAACTCCGAACGCGGGCTGAGTGAGCGAGTGGACAGTAGCGACCGAGTTCCCAGTACGACGCAAGTACTTGAGTCGCTGATCTTCGGTGCCGGCGCTCGCGAGACCCAGGTGACGCTGGCCATGCTTAACGACGACCTGCAGCACTGGCGTTCCGAGATTGATCGCACGCGTGGCCAAGCGGACAGCCCCTTTGCAGCCGACGCAGAAATCTACGTAGTAAGCGTAAGTCTGAACGACGTGCACGACGATAAGATCCGGCACTCGCTGCTGCGCGTACCCACGGCCTTCACGATCGAGGCTAAGGATGTTTTGGACCTGCAAACTGCGGGAAGCGAAACACTAAGGCAATCCGAGGAGTTTCTGGCGCTGATTGAATCTTTAAAAAGAATCTCGACGGCCAAGCAGACCGCGCCTAGTACTAAGCCCCCATGATATCTAAGTGATACCGATACCGGGCTTTCGTCCCAGTTCCCAAGAGGCACTGCCGCCGATGACCTTGGCGGTAAGCTGTTGTCCCAACCGCTGCTCAATCACCGGTCGCCACGGCACGAGGCTGAACCCCATGCCGTCATCGAGCATCGCGTAGCGCCCGCTGACGAGCATGATGGAACGCCGGTAGATACCGGCTACGCGCTGCCCGTCGGCCACCGGGCGATGCTCTAGGCCGGTTTCCGCCGCAATGTCCTTCGCGGCCTGCACTAGCTCCCGATTGCGTAGCGTGCCCAGCAGGTCGCGCGCCAGAATGACGCGCTGCCCGCGGCGCTGTGCCAGCCCCTGTTCTTCGAGGAAATCGACTCGCTGCTGCATGGCCTGCTTGGTATCACCGCCAAAGCCCAAGTTGCCCAGCCCACGGCCGCCGCCGATCAGTTGCTGGTCAAGCCAAGTCGCGCCGATGACGCGGGTCTGCCGTTCAATAGGAAGGCGTGATTTCAGCTCTACGGCTACACCGCCCAGTCGTTGCGCGTCGTATTGGCGGCCACGCTCGGCCAGGTCGTTCGGCACCTTCCATAGCCCTTCTGCCACGCGCTCCACGATGCCAGCCCGGCGCAGGGCTTCCAGTCGCCGGACATGAGCGGCGACGACTTCCTGCGGGTCGCGTCCGGGCTTGGCCCGGCCCTGCTCGATTACCAGGTGATGATCGGTGCGGTACAGGCCATCGCTCGCCAGCGAGGCGATGTTCTTGTCGGCCGTGCGCACCTCAGTCGAACCCTTCACCTCCACCACAGCGCCCGTGGGATAGTTCGCCAGCTCGTCGCGGGCGTTCAGTGCAACGTAGTGGGCCTTACCGTCCGTGCCGTCGATGACCAGATAGCCTCGGTCGTGCAACTCATCGACAAGCCCCTTCGCGGCCACGCGCCCGATGAGGCTGCGACCATCGTCGCCCGGCTCGAACACCGCCAGCTCACGCGGCTGGCCGCTCATGGCCCGCTGCATCGTTCGGATGATGTCGCCACGCTCACCCAGGGCGCGTAACGTCTTTTCCGCGTCCGTATGGACGGCCCAATTGCCGGGCTGCACCTCGTCGGCCAGGCCCAGGCGCTGCAAGCGTTGCAGGCGGCCGATCAGCAGTAGGCGCTGGCGTTGCAAGTGCGGCTCATTGAAGCCTTCGATTCGCACCCGGCCATCCTCGCCGGTCTCGCGTTGCAACGTGCGGTCGAGGCTCGTCCACCGCTCTTGCTCCACCTCGCGCCCCAAGGTCTGCTGGATCTCCAGTTCGGTGCGTGGCCCCAGCCATTCGGTCGCCAGTTCGGCGGCCCGATAGCGAAAGCCGTGTGCGATGTAGTCGCCCGCGATGATGAGGTCTTTGCCGGTGTCGTCGCGCCCGCGCACGATCAAGTGGGTATGCGGGTTGTCGGTATTCCAGTGATCGACCGCCACCCAATCCAGCCGTGTGCCCAGGTCGGCTTCCATGCGATTCACCAGATGGCGTGTGTAGGTACGCAGGTCATCCAGTTCCGCGCCGTCTTCTGGAGACACGATGAAGCGGAAATGGTGGCGGTCGTCGGTGCAATGTTCCTTGAAGGCGTCAAGGTCAGCTTCGTCGGTCTGTGGTCCGTAGGCCAGACCCGGTTCGCCATCGCGTCCCGCGCCGTCGCGCTCGATGTAGCGCAGGTGCTTGGCGAGCGATTGCGGGCTGGCACGCTGGTGATTGACCAGCAAGGTCTTGATGGTCACGCGCCTTGACATGGGCGTTAGCTTCACCCCGGCGAAGCGCGCCGCTGTGTGGCCGCGGCCCAAGCGTGAACCGGGGCGCTGGCCGGCACGTGCGCCATTGCCACCGGCTGCGGAATGCCGTACCGCCGACTTGCCGCTGCTGGCTTTGCCCGCCTGCTTGAGCACCTTGGAAACGAAGCTCTGCCCCTGCCCCTTGCCCCGATTCTTTGGGGCGCTCGGGCGCACGCGGAAATCGTCGTCGCGGCGGTCGGTCATGGGCGTTCTCCCTGTAAGCTCTGGCGTGTCCAGTCGTGCGATGCACGCGGACATGCCTGCATTGGCGCGACCTTCGCGCCGAACACGGCACGGCGGCGAAGCCGCTCCGTGCCGCGCCACCCCCATGTGCAGACAGGCTTTCGACGCGGCCCGGTGCCGCGTCCTTTTGTCTTGCCTTCCGCCTTTGCCCTTCGCTGTCGCTCCAGGCACCGGCGGCCCGGCGGCGCTGCTGGGTGAGCAGACAGCGCGCCGGCGAAAGCGTCAATAGCCGAAGGCCGGGCGCGTTCGAGGCAAGACGCCTGCACGTTGGACGGCTGCACCGGATGCTGGGCGACGTGCGGTGCGAATGCACCGGCACGACAAGTGCGGCGACACGGCAGCAGCCAGCGGAACGACATGCCCGATGGCACATCGGAGCGCAGCGAATCGGCGGTCATCATGGGCGTGTCTCCAGCCAGATCGGGCGCGCAACGCCGATCACGGCGAATGCGCTGACCGGGCCGAAATAGCGGCTGTCGAACGATGCTGGATTCGTCACGCTCAACAGGAACAGTTCGCCCGGTTCAAGGCGGCGGCAAAGCTGCAAGGACGGCAGCCCCCGCCCCAGCCGGTCGGCGGGCAGCATGGCGGCCGAAGGCACGCCGTCGATGCGTACCTTACCGGCGACGATGCAGACGTGTTGCGGCGCGACCGCGCCCACACGTTTGAGCAGCGGTACGCGCGTCGGCAGGTAGCCGCGCTGCGCAGCGAGCGCAGCGGCCTTGGCTGGCAACGGCACCAGCACGATGCTGTCCACGGACAAGGGACGTGACAGCGAGGCGGTGCGCGGGTCGAACGGGTCGATCCGATACCAGCCGACCGCTACGCTGTCGGACGGGTTGTAGGTCAGACGCGGCAGCGGCGACACGAAAGCCGCCCAGGCCAGCGCAGCGAAGCTGATGGCGGCCAGTGTCGCCAGCACTATGCGAGCACGCCGGCGTGAGCGAGGACACGGCGGTAAGGCGGGCGCGTTAGCCGTGGTGGTCGGGGCCCTCATGGCAGCACATTCCCGGCCAGCCAGGCGGTATGCCGCTCGGTGGTGTATTCGGGCAGCGCAAGGCGAGCCGCAAGACGGTTGCTCAGCGTGCGCCAGTACGCGGGCGACACGTCGATGGCGGCTATGCCCAGCGCCTCGATGCCGTCGATACGCTCCAGCACCGCGCGCACGTTGGCATCGCCTTCGGTGTTCAGCAGCAAGCGCGCGCCCGGCTGAACACCGGGGATGCGCTGCGCCGCGTCCAGCGGTGTGCAAGCCTGCATCACCATGAGTTGCCAGTGCACGGTGCCGTAATCGTTAGCCTGCCAGCGGATGCGGCAGAACATCGCGCTCGGCAGGAACACCGCGCAGCGCCGCCAGTCGTCCAGGCGCAGCGTGCGTGCGGGTTCGCCGAAGCGCAGGTAGAGCTTGAGGCGGTGTTCGAGATAGGCCAGCGAAACGCGCGTCAGCGGCACGTTGCCGGCCTGTCCGGCGAGTGCTACGGGATGCAGCGGCAGCGTAGCCGGTGCCGCGTTCGCGGCAGGCAAAGCGGATGCGGTCATGGTGTGTTCTCCGGTGGAAAATCCCGCTCCAGCAGACCGCGCAGCAGGTCGGCCACGGTCACGCCTCGCGTGAAGGCCGACACCTTGATGCGCGCCCGCATGGCGGGCGTGATGTCGAGGGTCAGGCGCGCGGTGTAAAGGTCGCCTTTGCCCAGCGCATCGGCGTCGCCCTGGCGAATCCACGACTCGGCGTGTGGATTCGCGGGCGGACGTGCGCCGATGCCGACGCGCTTACCGCGTGGTGGTTGCTTCGCTGTCATGTCGGCCACCGCAGCAGTTCGTCCACCAGGGCGCTGATTTCGCGGGCGGCGGCGCTGTCGGGTGCTGTCTCGCGTGCGAGACGTCCAGCGGCCACGCTGTCGGCGAACACGATGCGCTGACGCACTTCCGAGCGCAGCGCGGACAGCGGCTGTTCGGCCAGCGATTGCCGCGCCTCGCGCCCGATGATGGTGGTGCTGACACGCCGGTTGATGACGAAGGCCGCGCGCAGCGCAGGCCGGAACACCTGCGCCTCGCGGATCAGCGCCACCATCTCGGCGCTGGCCCAGAGGTCGTAGGGGCTGGGCTGCACGGGGATCAGCACGCGCTCCGCCGCCAGCAGCGCGGAGCGCGCCAGGGCGGCGATGCGTGGCGGGCCGTCGATGATGACGTGATCGGCCCGCCTGGCGAGTTCTGGCGCTTCCTGATGCAGCGTTTCGCGGGCAAGACCCACGGCGCTGAACAGCCGTGGTAAGCCTTGCTGGCTTCTGCGTTGCGTCCAGTCCAGCGATGAACCCTGCGGGTCGGCATCGAGTAGAACGACGTGCTGGCCGCGCAGCGCCAGTTCGCCGGCGATGTGTGTGGCGAGCGTGGTCTTGCCCACACCGCCTTTCTGGTTGAGCAGCGCGACGATCATGGCGTGGCCCTCCAGACTGGAAAGCCAGGCTCTGCCTGCTGTGCAAAACGCTGTTCGCCATGCCGTTTCGCGGTTGTCCACCGAAACGGCGCGCTTCTACTAAAAGTTATGTATTTCTTGTTAGGGAAGTTAGAGGGGCCACAAACCCTCGCCGTTATTGGCTTTCCGGCGTTTTCGTACTCCTGATAGCACGATAGGCGTACTCCCGATAGCACGATACCCGGTACTCCTGATAGCACGAGGCCGTTCACACCTTTTCCCCGAGTTATCCCCGTGCCGTGTGCAGCACGGGCCGGAACGTCAGTAGCTCCATTCCGTCGTCTGGCATCCGCTCGATGCCCAGGACGTAGCCTGGCAGCGACTGCCGCGCCACCAGGACGCGCAGGTCGTAGGCGAAGTCGGAGAAGCGCGCAGCGCTGCCCGACTTGCGGTGCAGGTGCCGGAAGTCGAATTGCCAGCCGCCAGGCTGCTTGCCGCCGTGCTTTCGCACCAAACGGTACAGCCAGCGTTCGATGCCGCCTTTCAAGCGGAAATAGGCCGGGTCGATGGTCAGCACTAGGGCAGCGTCCAGCACGCCGGCATAGAACCAGTCCGGCAGGATCAGTTCGATTCCCAGCGGCACGCCGCTGGCATCGGCCAGTTCCTTCCACTCGTTGATCCACGAGAAGCGATGTAATCGCCTTCCCGTGGTTTCGCGTATGGACGTGGCAACGGTGGTCGATTGCAGCCGGTCGAGCGCGGCTTTCAGTCGTTGATAGTCGTTGAGGGACGTGCCGCGCCCAATGAACCGCAGAATCTCGTAGGGCGTGGCGCGTATCCAGCGCGACGGGCGCAAGCCCGCGTCGCGCGCCTCTACGATTTGCGAGGCGGCCCATATCAACAGGTCGGCATCCCATATCGTTGCGATGCCGTGCTCCTGCGTCCCTTCCACTCGGATGGTGATGCCGCCGGCGCGGAAGTCGATCGGCGCGGTGCGCCGCGACTTGGCGAGCGAGAAGAACGGAAAGGCCATCAAGTCCTGGCTGTCGCGGGGTGCCATGTCGCCCGGCAGCGCGCGGAACAGGTCGAGCTGTTCGCGCGGCGGCAAGGCTTGCCCTTGCGGGCTGGACATGGGGACGGCCACCCACGCGCCAGCGATCAGCGGCCATCACGATAGTCGCCCGCGTGGCGTTCGGCGTATTCCGGGTCGGAGGTCGCCTCATAGCTGCGCTGGTCGGCCCAGGCATCGAGGTCGGACACCGCGTACATGACGCGACGACCGAACTTGCGGAACTTCGGGCCACCGCCGATCACGCGCTGTTTCTCCAGCGTACGCGGCGAAAGGCGCAGGTACTCGGCGGCTTCGTCGTTGGTCAGGTAGCGTTGGGGCTGCGCAGGCGCAGCGACAGCAGCGGCGGCAGGCCGCAAGGGAGCGGGTCGCATGGGATGTACCTCCATCAAGCCCGGCCACACCACGCGGCCGGTTAGAGGCACTTTCAAGAAAGCGAGGCTGCTTGCTAAGGGACGATCTACGGGGGACGCGAAACGTCCCCCCCTACTGCAACGGCGGCGGAAGCTGTGCCAGGCGGCGATAGCCGCCACGCATCAGCGCATCGCCACGACGTACCAGCCGCCGCACGCGGGCACGTAAGGCGCTGTCCTTGTGCCAGTCGGCGGCGACGGCATCGGCGCCGAACAGCCCTTCGGCCACTTCGCGCAATGACGCGCCCGCCAGGGTCGCGTCGAGCGTCTGCAAGGTGTGCAGTTCCAGCACCGCGGCCGTCGTGGGCCTGGAACGGGCCGCCGCCGCAGGCGTGGCAACCGTGGCCACGGCCAATGCGTCCAGCTCGGACGCGAGCGTGCGATAGCGCGCGCAGGGCGTGGCGCAGGCGCGGGTGGCGTAGAGGTAGGCCATGCCGTCTTCCAGGCCCGGCGCGAGCGCGAGCCGCAGGCAGCAGCCGGGCCAATGCGACACCAGCACCAGGCGCTTGCCGTCGTGGATCAGTTGCTTGCGGCCAGGGACGCGCCAGAACTCGAAGGCATGGGCTTCGGGTGGCGGGTCATCGTCCGGGTAAACCTGCACGACGGCATCGTGATCGGGAAACCAGGCCGGATGCGCGTCGCGCGCATCCAGGGCTGGGTCTTCCAGCAGGCGCAGGCCCCACGCCTGCGCCGTGTCCGGCCGGCGGCGGCGGCGCAGCCAGTCGCGGCGGTAGTCGGGATTTCGGCGCAGGTATTCCCACGCCAGCGCAGGGCCGTCAAGGTGCAGAACGTAGAGATAGGCCGCTGTCGGATACCAGTGTTCGGCGCTGCGATCAGTCATGGCGAAACCTCCCTCTGTTTGGGATGCGTCGCCACGATTTCCGCGATGCGGGAACTATCGAAATGCCATCAGGTCGTCATCAAAATTGGTTAGGCTGTAACTGTCGGTGTCAAGACCATTTGGCTCTGCGTGTTGCGGAAATCGTCTGAATGCGACGGCTACGCCTTCAGGAAAATGACGCGCAGCACCGAACACCGTGCCGCAGCCCGCGCCCAAGATCAGGACTGTTTTCAACAGGATCGCACCACTTCGGTGCAAGAATGCGGATTCAGACCTGCACGGTCTTGATCAAGATTGAAATAGTCACGATGCGCCCCGGCTGGCTAGGCCGCGCTGGTTTTCATCAGTCCGTGATCGCGCCGTTCTCCTGCGCCAGCCGGACGTACTCCGATAACGGGCGCACCGCCTGGAAATACCGATCCCGCCGCACCGGCAGCTTGCGCGGCCCGACGATGCCCGCCAGGTCGGACAGCTTGACCATCCCGAGCTCAGGCATACCGATACCGAGGTCGATCAGGCCGTAGGCCGTGTCGCCATCCGCCGGGTCGAGCGACACCAGCAGCCAGGTCACATGCGCGTCCGGGGTGAACAAGCGCACCACGGGCAGCGGGTCGAGCCGCTGACCAGCGGCGAGCGCCGCGCCGTGGGCCAGCAGCCGGGCGCGTTCATCAGCGGTGACAAGCGGCAGGGTCATGGGCAGCTTCTCCACGAAACCGACGATGCGCGAATGCGCTTTGGTGCCGAAGCGCAGAACTGCCGAAACGCATCCGTGCATTCGTGTGGAAGCACCGATGTGCAAGCCATCGCATCCGTAGAAGAACAGAAGCGCCGAAGCGGAATTGTCGGAAGCCGGAAAGACACGGATGCGATTCCCCGGTTCTGTCGGAATCCGCATCTGCGGATTTCCGTAAAAGCACGAAAGCGGGCCTTTCAGCCATGAATGAACACTATAGATTGTAGCCCTATAGGGCGCAATGGGCTGTCATCTTGGTTTTTATGGGGAAACCAAGTTAGTGACAGCGAAACACTCATTGGCAACGGCAATACGGACAGTCAGGAAGGCGCGAGGCTTGAGCCAGGAAGCGTTCTCCGACGTGTCCAGCCGCACCTATATGAGTACGCTGGAGCGCGACTTGAAAAGTCCGACCCTGCACAAGCTGACCGAGCTGTGCGAGGTCATGGAAGTGCATCCGCTGACGCTGTTGACGCTGGCCTACGCCGGCGACGACACGCACAAGGCCGACGAACTGCTGGCGCGGGTGCGCCAGGAGTTCGAGGCCGTGCTGAAAGAGCGCGACGCGCCCTAGCGCGTCTGAATGCCCGCAAGCGGAGCGCGCAGCGCCGCCAGGCGCGAAGGCGTGAGGGATTGAAGCCGAATGGACATGACGCCATTGGCGGCATGGGGCGCAGCCCGAAAGCCCGGCGGCGCAATGCGCCGACACGCCATGCTGTTCCTACTGCCACGGGCTTCGAGCCATTCGACCATCACCAATGCAATGCTGGCCTTGGACATGCGGGACATGGGGCAACTGCCGAAACCCTGTGCGTGCGATGCTGCGATCAGCAGCACCGCGCCCCGCCGCAATGGGCGGGGCGCGGTGGGCGGCCGTCAGGCCGCCTTGGGCTTGCTGCGCGACCAGATGAGGTCGTGCGTGTCATTCTCGCCTTCGATCAGGCGGGCATAGACCGTCGCCGGGAATGAAGGATCGTCGATGGCCACCGACAGGTAATCCCGCCCGGCCTCGCTGGTTTTCTTCCACGCCGCGCCGAAGTCGTGGCCGGCCGCTTGCAGGCGGAAGTCCGGGGCGCTTTCGTTCTCGCCCTTGTCGTTGGGAACCAGCTTGACCTTGAAGTTGAGGGTCAGGGTGCGGAGCTGGCCGGTGAAGCCGTCTTTCTCTGCGGTGAAGGTGCCGATGTTAGCCATGATGATTTCTCCTTTCGGGTTGAACAAGGTCGCGCCAGTGCGTCCTTGTTGTGATCCGTCCGGCGGGGGATGGGCTGGCCGCACCGCGCAGCGGTCGCAACACCGTGGAGAACCTGGAAGCGAAAAGAATTTGTCCCGCGAGGAATGCGCGCAGCGCAGGGGGAATTGTTTTCGCTGGAAGGTTGCGGCCATGAAGCCCAGCCACCGCCAGGATTCACAACAACACAAGGACGTACTGGCCGCCCGCTCCCGAATGGAGGCATGGCCGACTCGGCATCCCCGCGCGACGGCTTCACCGGCCTGCGCCCTGACACGGGCAAGGACAATGCCCAGCGACAAGGTGAAAGCGTCCCTACTGCTGCTTGCGGCCCTTTGCGTGAGGCGTGGCGTGGAAGCTCCATTGCAAGGCCGGGCGGCGTGTCGGTGAACCGTCCTTCGTGACGTACAGGCGACGAACCGCCAGCGTCGAGGACGGCACGCTTTCGTGCAACCTGCGGCAGCAAGCCGGGGCGTAGCCCCACACGCCCGTCCATTGCGGTGGGGCGCGTTCGGAATGTCGTCGGCGCTGTGCGCCGACGCACTTATGGGCTTCGAGGGTTTCCCGCGCACAAGGTCACTTGTGCGCCGCCCCTTCGCCGTCCGCCCGAAGGCGGCGAAGGGGCGTTCTGGCTTTGGGCTTGGAAACCGGGCGCGGCCACCGCCGCGCCCGGATTTTTGACCATCGGCACCAGGGCGGAACGGCCTGGGGCCGATGCTGATGGAACAGCGAAGCGCCCCGGCCGAAACCGGGGCGCTCGGTGGTGGTGAAGGTCAGGCGGCGAGTGCGTGGGCCTGCTGCTCGTCGTCGTTGTCGATGGCTTCCGGCTCGTCGTTCGTCACCGCCTGCGGCGCATCCTGCGCCGTGGTGTCGTCGGTGCCTTCGGCCTTGAAGATGGCAGGCATCCAGCCGGTGCCATCGGCCAGCCGCTCGGCTTCGCTGGCAATGTCGGCCTTCTTCAACTTCGCCAGCCGGGTGACGTGCGCCGGGGCGTACTGCTCCACGGCTTCCAGAATCGCGGCCTTCGGCACATGCCGGAAATAACCCTCATTGGTGGGCTTCCACCATGCGGCCATGTCCAAGCCGACAGCCTGCGCCAGTTCCGCGCCCGGTTGCTGCGGCGTGGCGCGGGGTGTCACCACGTCCACCGTGACGGCCACGGATATCGCCAGCAGCCGCACCAGTTCATCTTGCGACTTCGCTAGCAGCACGGCGAACAGTTCGGCGCTGTCCTCCGGCAAGCCTTCGCCTGCTACCTGCTGCAACTCGCGCAGCGCCACGGCGGCGGGCGAATCCGGTATATCCGGGGCGATGCCTTCCAGCCGGTCTTGCGCTTTCAGGCTCACGCCCAGCGGCAAGTCGTGGCCGTAGTGGCTGCCCTGCAAGACGGTCTGCACCATGCCATGCACCAGCGCGGCCAGCGCCACTTGCGGATGCCGGGCGACTTCGATTTGCAGCGCGGCGGTGCGGTGGGCGCTCAACCGCTGCGCCAGCTTGTCGGACATGGCGGCGGTCTTGGGCTGCTCGTCGTCCTCGCCTTCGTCGTCGTTCCCGGCTTCGCTTTCGCTGCCGAAACCTTGGCGCAGGCGTTCCAGTGTGCGCAGCGCCTTGGCCTCGGCCTCGCGCATCAACCCGCGATGAATCACTGCCTGCCCGTTGCGGTCGATGGTGACGATGGCACCGGCTGCGGCCTTCACGGTCGTGCCGTAGTCCTGCAAGCCATCTTCCAGCGCCTGCAACTGCTCGCCCACGGCTTCGCCTTCTTCCTGCAAGGCATCGGCCTTTTCCTCGTCTTCGGTATCAAGCGCGTCATCCACGGCGGCGGCCAGTTCGTGCATCTTGGTTTGCAGCTTCTCGATGCGCTGCGCTTCGCGCTTGTTCGGTTCGCGGCGCTCCCTCGGCGCACGCTGGAAGGCGTGCAGGTCGGCATGGGTCACGGCGGGGGTGGCATCCACCCACGCCCAGCCTTCGTCCTTCACCTCGGCGGCGATACCTGCCAGCTTGTCTTGCGCCAGCCGTTCCAGCAGCGCGGCATCGGTCAGATACACGCCCGCGTCACCTTCCGCGAACAGGTCACGGCGCACACCACCGCCTGCGGCTCCGTAGGTATCCAGCCCCACGAAACGCACCAGCGGATGCCGGTATGCGTCAATCTCGCGCTCGGTGAGGCGGTCGCGCAATTGGGAAGGGTTGCGCTGCCACGTCGGCGCGTCGTAGAACGCGGTTTCCTGCGCGGCGTGGTCGTCGGTGATGGCAAGGGCCATCAACTGATCGAGCGTCACGGCTTCGGCGCGGTAGTCGGCCAGCAGCCGGGGCGAGACGTTCGCCAGCTTCAAGCGGCGCTGCACCACCAGCGGCGTGACGCTGAAATCGGCGGCTATGTCCTCGATGGGTCGGCCTTCGGCCACCAGCGCGGCGAATGCCTCGAACTGGTCGGCGGGGTGCATGGCTTCGCGCTGCACGTTCTCGGTGAGGCTGGCCGTGCGGGCGGTGCCATCGGCCACCAACAGGCAAGGCACTTCCCATTCCTTGCTGATGCGGCGCTTCTTCGCCAGCAGCTTCAACGCGGCCAGCCTGCGGCCACCGGCCACGACTTCGTAATGCTCGCCATCGGCGGCGGCAATGACGATGAGGTTTTGCAGCAGGCCGACACGCTGAATGCTCGCGGCGAGTTCGGGAATGGACATGCGCGGGGTCTTGCGCACGTTGCGGCCAGCAGGACGCGACACCAGCCGCGACAGCGGAACCAAAATCAGGTTCTTGGTCGGGTCGGCGGCTTCCAGCGGGATAGCGGCGGCGGTGTTGAGGGCGCGGGCTTCGGTTTGGGTAATGGCGTTCATGGTGATAACTCCTATCGGTTCAGGGATGCAGCAGCGAAGAAAGCGGCAAGGGCTGCTGCCTGCCCCTGCCGCGTGGGGAATCAGGCCTTCAACTGGCGCAGGCCATCGGCCAACATCCAGAGGGCGCGATTGAGGCGCACATCGGAATCAATGCCCTGCACGGGGCGGGTCTGCTGGCGGCGTCCGTTGGCGCTGCGGCCATGCAATCCGCCTTTGGTCAGGTTTTCTTGGGTGCGGTTGAACACGCTCCACAAGTCCGGGCGGCGGTCGTCGAACCGGCGCGGCATCAGGATTTGGCTTTCCGTGATGGGCGCGGGCTTGTTATCGGTGGGGTCGTACTTGAGGGCCAGCGCGGAACGGGCGAACACTTCGGCTTCGCCTTCGTCCAGCGTGATAGCGCGCATCAGGTCGCGGGATTCCTTCACGCGTTCGAAGCCGCTCAACACCTCGAAAGCGCCTTCGATGACAGAACCGGCCACGTCGCCCTTGTGCGGCACGCGCACATCGGCCACGGTATCGCCGCACACAAGGCCATTGCTGCAAACGAACCGGAACATTCCGGCCAGCATCTGATAGCTGCTGGTGCCGTCGTGCGAGTTCAGCAGCACGATTTCATTGGCTTCCGCGCCGTTGATCTGACTGGCATGGCGCAGGCGAATCATGTGTTTGGTGTAGTCGCGGCGGTCGTCGTGCCGCACGCGGGTTTGCGCTGCCATGAAGGGTTCAAACCCTTCCTTGCGCAGTTCCGCCAGCACGGCGGCGGTGGGAATGTAGGCGTACCGTTCGGAGCGGCTATCGTGCGGGGCCTCCGCGAAGATGGACGGGGCTACGCGGCGGATTTGGTCGTCGGACAGCGGGTAGTCACTGCGCAGCGTCGGGGAATGGGAAGCGAATCGAGATGCGAGTTGCATGGTTTTCTCCAATGAGTTGCTGTGGTTTCAAAGCTGACCGGATTCCAAGATTCGGAGCCCGTTGTGGCTTCGGTTGGTTCGGCGCAGAGACCTGGGCCGGTCCTGTTTGCCGCCGTCTTTCCTGAGTTCATCGCCCGCGAAAAACCGGGCCAGCGAGGGACTGGCCGTCAAGGGAGAAGCGCAGGGTTGGTGCGGCCCGCAGCGCAGCGAGGACTCGGCCCTGCGCGCCTTGACGGCCAGGCACCGCGGGCTACGGTCGCGGGAAAAAGCGATGAACTTGGGGAAAGACGAACAGCGGCCAATGGGCCAGGGGGTGCGCTGAAACCAACGCCGCGCGGCGAGCGCCCCTGCGTGCCAGCGGCACGCCTAGCTGGATGGCTGTTGGTCGATCAGGTGCAACCTGTTCGGTGCATGCGAGGGGCGCCAAGCAAGGCGCGGCGGGGATGGGCTGTCCAGCCGATCCCCTGGAGGGCAAGCGCCGCGCGCAGGCCAGGAGCGAAGAGACGGCCGGAGGCATCAGGGATCAAAGCCGCATGGCCGCGACTCGGCACGAGGCGCGGGGCAACGCCCGCGAGCCCGACGGCGGCACGCCGGGATGCTCTACTGTTCACAACAAAATGTAAGTGACGCAATAGTACTTATGAGCCACAATGTAGCTACATCTATTGTGAGCGCAACAATGGCAAGTAACGACGTCGTTCGTGCCCGGATTGACGGGCAGATTAAAGAAGCCGCAACTGTTGTTCTGGCTGAAATGGGGTTATCAATTTCGGATGCGATTCGGATGCTGCTGACCCGAATCGCGGCAGATAAGGCACTCCCCTTTGACATCAATCGTGTGTCGTCCGATTCTGATCGGAAGGCACCATAAGGTTGCGCTGAGGCAAGGCCCGCAAATCGTTTCTCTGAACAGTAGGGATCAAGAATAGTTCATGGCATCTATCAGACCTTCAGCATTCAATCAACGTGAGCGTTTGGACGGCGGCCCCTTCCTTGTCATTGAAGCAGCCGAACCGGAAGAGGAAGGCATTAACGTTTTCTTCACTGATATTCCCGCAGCGGAGCGCAAGCCGGATTCGCCAATAGCGAGACTGCTCAATGTGTGTCCAGACAGATTGACCATTTGGCCTCTTAATATTCGAGAAGATCGCGACGATTACCTGCAACCTAAATACGGCACCCTTGAACGCATCGTCGTCGCTCGGCCTGTTATCGAGCCCTACATACTGCCAGAGACTACTGACGATGTCGTTGGGCTTCTTGAGCAGTTGCCGGATGGGTTTGCCAAAGATTTTCGATTCGGTTTGGGGCTTCTGTGGGAATATCGGCAAATTTGCGAAACAGCCGCCAGCTTAGAAAACGTAAGCATACTCATTGTCCACAAAGGAAATGACGCGAAAATTGATTCGCCATTCTTTATTCTCGGAATAAGAAGATTTCATGAATTAAGAAAAGAATTAAATCGCATAGCCTCTCGCCACCAGAGAGACGCGCGCAAGGACAAGCAATTTCATGTCTACCAGACCTTATTACATGCTGCCGATTCAGCACAATTTCCCGCTCTAAAGAAGAGCGTAAGACCTGATGCACTAACGGAAATGACCGATGGTGGGCGGCAGCATGTGACGCTTTCCAAGCGTGATCGGCGCGCCGCTGTTCGCATGGTTCAAGACAATATAGAAGCACTGGCGGAATCTGAGCCGCGCTCGCTGCTGGCATTAAAGAATGATATTGAGCTCATCACACTGAATCAACTGATTGAGCGATACCAGGAAATGCTTGGAAAAGGACTGACGGAAAGCAAGTGGCAAAGCTTCTTTCTGGAAAATCCTTTCATACTTAGTCTTGCATTTGCCGTTCCAGCCATGCTGGTTCAGGGGCAAGCTTATGCAGGTGGCAAGCGACTTAACGGGTCCGGCGGAAAATTTTCAGATTTTCTATACGCATCCGCTTCCACGGGCAATCTTGGCCTCATTGAGATAAAAAAGCCGCAAACCGAACTGCTAGGAAAATCTCCCTATCGTGGAGATGATGTTTTTGGCCCATCGACAGAATTGGGTGGAGCGATTGCTCAAATTCTAGATCAGCGTTTCAAATTGCAGAGTGAACTACCCGTCATAAAAAATAACATGAACCGATACGACCTCCACAGCTATGCGGTTCGCTGCATAGTTGTCGCTGGCATGACGCCACAAGAGCATCAGCAAAGAAAGTCATTCGAGCTCGTTCGAAATGCGTTCGCAGAGATCGTGATCGTGACTTTCGATGAACTACTTGCAAGGCTAACCGAGATTAAAAATGCGCTCCAACCGATTCCTACCTTAGACACGGTGCCGTTCTAAAACCAACTGACAGTTGGCCATTCCGTAGTTGGGATCAATGGCTGCAGTGTTCAACCAATCCATCGGCCGATCGGCATGTGGATTTCAACAACAAGATTGAATCAAATGCATATATCCAAGCTCAGCCTGGTCAACTACCGGAACTTTCCCAACACGAAGCTGCTGTTCCAGAAGGGTATCAACACTGTCATCGGCGAAAATGGATCTGGCAAAACCAATCTCTTTCGCGCAATCAGATTGCTGCTTGATGACAACATGATTCGCTCTGCCTACCGGCTGGAGCATACCGACTTTCATCGCGGCCTAGGGCGCTGGCAGGGACATTGGATCATCATCAGTCTTGAGTTTGAGGAAATCTCTGCGGATGAATCAGTGCAGGCGCTCTTCCGACATGGGACGGGCGTAATTGAGGAAGAGGCGAACGGCAAGGCCACTTACAACCTGATCTTTCGTCCGAAGAAGGAAATCAGGCTGCGACTTTCTCAATTGAACGATGGTGATCAGGCAGGCCTCGACGCTATCCTGAACCCGGTCACCATCGACGACTATGAAACGATTTTCACAGGTCGGAGTGAAGCCGACTTCAACGACGAGGCCTTCTATAAGGATGTGGTCGGCGACTTCGCGAATGTTCGATTCAATGAAGAGGTTGAATTTCGTGTTATCGGCGCGAAGATTCCGAACGTGCTGTCCGTCTCCAAAGAAATTTCGTTCACTTTCGTCCAGGCGCTACGGGACGTCGTCTCCGAATTTCACAACAACCGGACAAATCCGCTCTTTTCGCTTCTGAAGGGCAAGAGCGGCGATATCGACCCCGTGGCGTTCCAGGCTATCACCGACGGGGTAAAGGCATTGAATGACTCCATCGAAGCGTTGCCAGACGTGCAGGTCGTCCGGACGGATATCAGAGACACCATCAAGGATGCGGCGGGTGAGGCGTATTCGCCGTCTTCTCTTTCTATCAAGTCGGATCTGCCAGACGAAGCTGACAAGTTGTTCCAGTCGCTCAAGCTGTTCGTTGGCGAATCGGGGGAGAGCCACGAAGGACCGATCCACGAGCTGAGCCTTGGTGGAGCAAACCTGATATTCCTCACGTTGAAACTGCTTGAATTCAAGTATCAAAAGGCTAAACAGTCGATCGCCAACTTTCTGCTTATCGAAGAGCCGGAAGCTCACATTCACACACATATCCAGAAAACACTGTTCGACAAGCTCAAATACGACGACACACAGATCATTTATTCGACCCATTCGACGCACATCTCTGAGGTCAGCAATGTTCAGAACGTGAACATCCTCGGCAGAGAAGGTGATCGTTGCGAGGCATACCAGCCTGCAATTGGCCTAAACCCAGAAGAGATCGGCAACATTCAACGCTACCTGGATGCTGTCCGTAGCAACTTGTTGTTTGCCAAGAGCGTCCTCTTAGTGGAGGGCGATGCAGAAGAAATTCTCGTTCCGATCCTGATCAAGAACGTGCTAGGCGTCAGCCTTGATGAACTCGGCATCAGTTTAATTAATATCCGCAGCACTGGATTTCAGAACGTCGCGGTTCTTTTCGATGATGCCCGAATCCGGAAGCGGTGCAGCATCGTCACCGACCTTGACAAGTCCATCATTGACACAACGCCGGCGGCGGGAGACTCCGAAGGGCTGCTCCGGCGCAAGGGCAAGTATCAGGCATCCCAGGAAAAAGGGGTCGCCAGGAAAGCGTTATTGGAAGACACCTTCAAAGATAACGGGTGGGTTTCTCCATTCTTTGCCCCCCATACCTTCGAGGTCGACTTCATTGCCGCCGGCAATGCGCGTAAGGTGGTCGGCATCCTTCCTGATGTCTACAAGGATGCACCAACCATCGCGACGGCCAAGGCGGAGCTCGAATCAGCGGACATCGCGTTGTTCGGTCAGCGCGCATTGACCATGGCGGACAACTACGGCAAGGGATGGTTTGCCATCTTGCTGGGAAAGAAGATCGATCCGCAGACCGCCATTCCGAAGTACATCTTGGACGCCATCGCTTTTGCGCATCCGGTGGTCACTAAGGAAGTCTGGTTTAACGTGCTGAGCTACCGCGTGAACTACATCGATGCAGAAGATATCTTCACTGCGTCTGCCGTATTCGACGACTTTAGGGCCAAGCTGCTGGCCTTCCGAAATGGAGACATCGACTTCGTCGGCATCCGAAACGAGATGCTTGCCACGTTCCCAGATGATCGCATCAACGATGTACTCGCGGTGTTCTGATCATGTTCATGTGGAACAAAGATGATCTGAATCCCGAGCAGGAAGCAGCCATTCTGAAGCCAGGGAGCGTCTTTCTCATCGCTTGCCCGGGCAGCGGGAAAACGCGCACGCTCACCTACAAAATCGCCTATGAGTTGTCCAGGCTGAAATCGAACAAGCAGTTTGTCGTTGCCATCACTTATACGCACCGTGCCGCCGACGAAATCCACGAGCGCATTGAGAGCCTTGGGGTGGATACATCCCGATTATGGATAGGAACGATACATTCGTTCTGTCTTGAATGGATATTGAAACCGTACGGCATCTATCACGAAGCGTTGGATCGAGGCTTCCGTGTGATCGATCAGCATGAGCGCGAGAAAATCCTGGAGGCATTGTGCAAGCCTTACCAGAAGCCAAAAATAACATTCTGGGATTGTGAGTTTTATTACACCGAAACTGGATATGTGCTCTCCTGCCCACAAGATTGGAAGCATTCGGGTCTTCACGTCATATTGGGCAAGTATTTTGAGATTCTGCACGAAAGTCGGCAGCTAGACTTTGAGCTCATTCTTTACTATGCGTACCAACTGATCGCACGTCATCCTGCGATCAGCACTCTTCTGGCACAGTTGTTCTCTTTCGTGCTGATCGACGAGTATCAGGACACCAAACGAATTCAGTATTCGATCATCACCGCCATTCTGAAAGCTGGTCAAGGTGCGACCAAGGCCTTTATTGTCGGAGATCCTAACCAGGCGATTTATCAATCGCTTGGCGGATATCCGATTGCCTTCGAGGATTTCAAGGCGATGGCCAATATCGATTTGGACGAACTCGAACTGTCGCGGAACTACCGTTCTTCTGAGCGCATCATTGAGTACTTCGGAAACTACAACGTTCACAACACACGCATCGAAGCCGCATCCGAGGACAAGGCGTACCCAAGCCTTATTTCATTCGACGACACAGTGAGCAAAAATGATCTGGACGCTGAGCTCATCCGGCTCATCCGTTTCAACATTGAGACTATGGGCATCTCACCTCACGAGGTGTGCATTCTCGCGCCACAGTGGACGCATCTTGCAAGCATGACACGTCGTTTGGTCGCCAGCATGCCGGAGTACTCATTCGATGGCCCCGGTATGGTTCCCTTTGCACGGGACACAGAGAATTTCTGGTACAGGCTTTCTAAGATTGCACTTACTCAGGCATCGCCGGGAATGTATGTGCGCAGACTGCGGTGGGCCGGGGAGATTCTGAATGACCTAGAGGCGGCCGGGGCTAGCGTGTCGAAGCTCACGCGGAGGTCCTTGTTGAGGGAGTGCAATGCAATTAAGATCGATGAAACAGATGGTCTTACCTACTTGAGCGCATTTTTCGAGCGTCTGTTTGCAAACTTAGCAATCGACTTTCGCCTTTTCACGCTGCTTCAAGAGCATCACGTTGCCTTCTTCGATAGTTCGCAAGCCCGGGTAAATCGATTGAAGAGTGAAGGTAGCGAATTTATAGGCGATATTGAGACATTCAGGAAGGTATTTCAGCATAGGACTGGAATCACCATCTCGACGATACACGGCGTCAAGGGAGCCGAGTTCGATGCAGTGATCGCTTATGCATTATTAGAAGATATGGTGCCGCATTTCAATGATCCGAACGGTCAAGAAAGCGCGATGAAATTGCTGTATGTCATTGGTTCGCGGGCAAGGAAGAACCTGCACCTTGTTTCGGAACGAGGTCGAGTTCGCCAGTATTCTGGCGAAGAGTATCAAGTAACTCGCAAGCTTGCCTCATGCAGTTTTGGATACGATCAAATTCCATAGAAATCACGAGTAGCGCAACCGCGCTCTCTATGGGATGCCCTACAGCTTTGTTTAGCGTTTGGCTGAATCATCTGCGCGCGGCTCGCTCTGCATGCCCTGCTGTCGCCAGCTCAACATGCAAGCGGAGCGCGCAGGCCCGGATCACAGTGTCGGGCCGTGGAGGGCTGGCGAATGCCAGTCCCGTCAGGGATGAGCGAATAGCGAACGTGGAGCAGCGCGATCCACAAAGTGGAGACGCTCAAGGTTCCGTCGCTTACTATTTGGACTACGGCGAGTTGAGTAAAAAATATGAAAAATATCTTTGAAGAAATCAATGAATTTTCTTCGGAAAAAATCGCGTTATTCAGCTTTGGGAAATTTTGCTACGTCTTTCTTAATAAAGACCCGATCTTTGTCAAGAAATTGCTTCCCCTCATCCAAACCTCTCTGGCAAATGAGAGCTTTCAGGCAGACGTAATGCGTGCTTATACGGAGGGCTGCATGAATGAAAAGGCGGCCATTCTGAAAGAATTTGAAGCCAAACGCGACCATCCAAACGCAGCCAAGTTTTATGGGCCACAGCTTGATCTAGTGGACAAGCGATTGGCTATAAAGACAATCCAGCATTTAATGGACTACTTAAATAATTATCTCAACGAGTATCCGGGATCGCTAGAAATTCTCAACAATTCCTACAAGCATATCCATGACGAAGATGGTGTTTCGTACATAAAAGAAAATTACGCAAATTATCGCATTGGCTGCATTTTTTATTCCAAGCACCAATCAATCATGGGGAGGGCTGAGATGCTGGAGCTAAAATATTCCAAGGTAGTTGAACGTGAGTACGAGAAAATTGGAATTGACATAAGAAAGGAAGATGCTCAGTTCTCTAAATATAGTCTTGTCAGCCTGAACGAGAATATTCAGATATTCAACGACAAGGATAGTCAGACAATACGCGATGAACGCATAGGGCGACACTTCTGGATAAAAGTTCCGAGGAAGCTGCTTACCTCTATCGAGGAACTCATTGAAAAAGGAATGCTGTCCGAAATAGCATTCAGGATTGATTACGTCTCCGATTATGTCCCTGCAATGGAGGAGATGGAGTTTGGCGCTCCGTTGCGATTGAAAATATCTTCCCTTCCTAGATTGTCAAAGTTCTACTCCACCGATAAATATGAGAACAATCTATGGATTCACCATGACGCAGAGAAGCTAAGTTTGACTTTTGAAGAATTGATGGAGGACTTTGAGGTGGCAGGCGACCAGGGTCGGAGCACACTTTGAGCAATTTCTAACCAAAGAACACTTTTTCACGGTAGTCATCGCTCCAGCTAGCTTGTTTTAGTTTGTTCCGCTGGCTCGGTGAGCCGCAATCACACTGCCGCAGTATGTTCATCACGAAACGTCGGAACAGTGCTAGGTTTTCGACAGCACCTTCGAGTGCTATCCGTGACTCATCTTCTTTAAATACAACATCTAGCACATAATGCTGACTGTTCTCAATCCGCCAGTGCTGGCGGATGTAGTGCCCAAGCAGTTTGTGGCGTGGGGACAACGAACTCACATAGTAACGGGTGTCTATCGTTGTTTTCCGACCCTCTGTACGATGT
>NZ_JAFNJD010000069.1:0-10529 GCF_017368415.1 Shewanella sp. 4t3-1-2LB | reverse complement strand
GGCAACAGTGACTTGTTTTACTGCTTCGATTTTGAATTGTTCGGGGTAACGTTTATGGCTCATGGACACCTCTTTTTTTAGCTAGTTTATCTAACTAAAAGGTGTCTAGGAAATCAGTGGCGATTCAATAAGTTGTCCGATACATTTTTACGGTCGATTTATGGAAGATCGTATACCGGGAAATCGGTAATATCAGATGGTGCCGGATTAGCAGTCAGAGTATCTAAGCAAGGCGTAATAGGTTGGGTGTTTAGGTATCGACTTGGTGGCAGGAATACCCCGTTAAAATGGTTAGGCTTAGGAAGCTACCCCGAAACTTCGCTCAAACAGGCAAGAGATAAAAGGGATCAATGTCGGCAGTGGCTTGATAACGGCCGAGACCCCAGTTTTGCACTTCAAGATGCCCAGGAAAAGCTGTTAGCGCCTGTCACTGTAAAAGACGCTCTGGAATATTGGCTCGTAAATTATGCTGAGGAAAACCGAGTTAACGCTGAAAGACATCGGGCTCAGTTTGTGAAGCACATTTATCCCTATATTGGCCGTCTACCTTTAGATCAAACAGAAACTCGTCATTGGTTAGAGTGTTTTGACCGTATCAGAAAGGGGATCCCTGGTAAGCAACGACCTGCACCAGTAGCAGCCGGTTATGTATTTCAGAACGCTAAACAGGCATTAAGATTCTGTCGAGTTCGTCGCTATGCTATTAGTCGTGAATTGGATGATCTCACTATCCCAGACGTTGGCAGCAAGCAACGTCGAAAGGACCGCGTACTTTCAGACTCAGAATTTAATGATGTACTAATCCACATACAAAGCCGCCAATGTAATCGCTACTATGCCGATTTGATTTGGTTGCTGGTGGTCTTTGGGGCCAGATCTCAGGAGGTTCGTTGCTCGACTTGGGACGAGTGGGATTTTGAGAAAGGGCTTTGGACGGTTCCCAGAGATAACAGCAAAACGTCAGAGATAATCCTTCGACCTATCCCAGATGCTCTTCGACCTTGGCTACTAAGGCTTAAGGCTCGAAACCAAAAAGGGGGATATCTGCTGGGGGAATATAAAAACCCCGAAGCGGTGAGTGCTTTCGGCGGTAACATATGGAAGCGGCTTGGACACAAAGAAAAGTGGACGCTGCATGACCTACGGCGAACACTTGCTACTCGCTTAAATGATTTAGGTGTATTACCACACGTGGTGGAGCATCTGCTTGGGCATACAGTTAGTGGCGTCGCTGGCATCTACAATCGTAGCCAATATATGAATGAGAAACGTGCAGCTTTGGATATGTGGTTACGGACAATTTCACCTGACAGCTGGGATGGTTATCGTGCTTTTGGTTAATGGCAGGTTTTACACCAATAGCCTTACCAATATTTCATCCAAACAATGCTAGCCATATAGAAAACAATTACTTCATTAACTGTCATGTTAGCTATATAGCTAATAATTGGTGGCGTTGATAAGGCAAGCAGACAGACGATAGGTAAGACGGTAAGCCAATACCGTAAAGCGCTCGGTTTAACACAGAAGTACCTTTCAGAGCTCACAGGTATTCATAAAGTTACTATCTCAGAAATTAAGAATGGTCGTTTTACTGGCTCATTCGACATCTTTGAGCGCTTGCTTGATGCGGTTGGCCTAGAGTGTGAAATGACACCTAAGCGCCATGAGCTGCCGGATTGGGACGAGACTGAGAACTTGTTTTCGGTGGACAATTAAAAGGCCTTACAGGCTTGCTTACTCCCAAAAATTGTATAGTAAATGCCATATATGCCTCATAAAAGCTTTGTATATTTTCTATACTGAAGTAGTATTTTGAGTAGTTAATTACTCATTATTCGTTTATTTATGAGATAATGAGTAATTTATTACTCATTATCTGTTTTGGAGCTCTTATGGAACATTTGACCATTCAGGCGTTCATCAATGGCCAGTGGAGAGATATTGCACAGCTCTCTTTTCCTGAGAGTGAACAAGGTAATTATCGGCTCACCTCGTTAGATTACGAGCAAGCATACGCTTTGGCTGAGCTAGATAAAGACGACATGCACGCCGTCTCTCTAAACCACCCCGTGAGCTTGTTTTTTGATGAGCCGGGATGGCTTTGCTTCCTTGATGACATTATGCCGAGCGGTGCCAGCCGTCGCTATTGGTTGAATTATCTCGATATTGCTGATCTGAGTGTCGACGAGCAAAATTTTGTGTTGCTGAAATATGGCACCATTGCGCCCATAGGCAATTTGCGGGTCAAGGAATCGTTGCCCGAGCGCACGGCTATCGCAGATAAGCTGACCTTCACTGTTGACGATGTTAAGGATCGAGCAGCTGACTTTTTGGATTATGCGCAACATCGAGGTGCTGCCGCTGGTGGTGCAACAGGGGCTGGTGGTGAAGCGCCGAAGCTGTTGCTACGTTGCGACGATGGGCAAAATATCTGGATTGATAGCTATCAAGACGAACCTCAAAACCGAGACCTTCATTATTTGGTGAAATATCCGAGAGGTGCTCGGTCACCCGTTGACTGCGATATCTTACGCGCTGAATACCACTATTATCATGAATTGGTTGAAATGGGCTTTGAGACAATCCCTACGGCCAATATGCGGCTCGAAGAAGGCCATTCCTACCCGTCACTATGGTTGCCGCGTTTTGACATTTATTTCAGCGAGCGAGGCCAGCAACGTCATGCGATGGAGTCGGTCTATTCGATTCTTGGCAAAGGTGCGGGTGTGACTTTAGATCACGAGCAAACCATAAGAACGCTGATCGATAAAATCACTCACAGTCATATGGTCTTAGCACTAGGCTATCAGTTTGACGTACGCGCGTTTGTGCTTGAGTGGGTGCAGCGAGACTTACTCAACATTCTCTTTGGCAATAGTGATAACCACGGGCGTAATACCGCGTTTCTTAGAGGCGATGGTTGGATAAAGCTTGCGCCTATCTATGACTTTGCACCAATGAAAGCTGACCCTGAAGGCGTGGCCAGAACCACCAAATGGGAAGCACCGCTCGAAGTCGGGGGGGAGTATGACTTTCAGGGCATTGCTGACACATTAGCTGATTTAGTGCCTGCTCAGGCGCTGATGACAGAGTTAAAGCTCACCGCCCAGCAATGCCTAGGCTTGAAGCAACGTTTAATTGAACGCGGTGTACCTGAGCGGATCATCGACATGCCTGCTATTGGCTTTACTTATATTGAACAAAAGCTAGCGCGTTGGGGGCTGCTATGAGTGATAAACCATATACTGCTGAAACGGCCAAAGAAACCATTGCCCGTCTTAGAGCTAATCGGCAGCAACGGAGTGAGGTTGCCACTGAAGCGTTGAAGCGTCAGCAATCTGAAAATGTTGTAGAAGCGCCAATACAAGCCCCTAAGCGAGCCTCCAAGCAATCAAGCGGTGTTAGCACTATCGAACGGAAAAATGCGATTCATGCCACTACACAAAGGCTTATACGGGGAGAACTAACCCAAGGGCAAGCCCTTAAAACTCTTCGGGTTGATGTGTTAGGCCTGACGCAAGACGAGTATGCAGACTTGGTTAAAGTGTCTCGTAAGACCCTTTCTGATGTGGAGAATGACAGGGGTAGTTATAAGACTGATATCCTGAATCGATTGTTTAAGCCCTTTGGCCTTAAGGTGGGGATAGTGCCGATCTCCAGCGGCGTAACATGGCTTCTCTGATAGTGCTTCAGAGATCAATGCAGAAATGGATAAACATACCCATTTTGCATACTGGAGACTTGTATGAATAAGTTGACTAAATCTCAATACCGATGATGGCTGTCGTTCGAAAGAGTAGCCGCCAAATTGGGTACTTTCAATCGGGGGTTATTCAATGAAAAATATGTCTCGCGCTTGAAGGCATAGAGGTATCAGAACAATTTATGGCTATATTTTTTAACGGTTATAGCGTGTAATACTTTTATTAACGGTTATAGCGTATAAATATTGATTTAACGGTTTTGGCGTGTAAATGTGGTCTCAATGGTTGTGTCGCTTATTGCTGCTTTTATAAGGATTTGTTGATGAAAGTTACTACCCCCCAACAATTAAGTGCCTACCTAAAAGATGTACGGCTCAGTGACAAAAAATCACAGGCAGATGTCGCTAACAAAGTTGGGATTCGGCAAGACACGGTATCTAGCTTTGAGCGGTCGCCTGAGTCCACCAAGTTGGAGACATTTTTCAAGTTACTGTCAGCCTTAGAGCTTGAGTTGTCCATCCAGCCTCGCAACTCTTCAACGGGGCAAGATAACGCATCTGCGTGGAAGGAAGAATGGTAATGCCTTCACTTGATGTTTATATGAATGGTTACATGGTTGGAGTGTTATCTAAGCTCACCAATGGAGCCCATCATTTTAAATATGATACACAATGGCTCGCTACCGCAGACACTCGCCCGATCTTGTAGTGGTCAAACATAACCAATTGAACTACTGGAGAATAATATGAAAGCATTGATCAAATCTCGACAGAGGCTTCGGCGGTCGCTCGAAGGAGCGGCCGCCCGATTAAGTACTGTCAATCGGGATTTATCTAATGAAAAACACTTCTCGTGCTGTAAGGCGTCATCATCAACAACGCTTGAAACGTGCTCGTAAACACTATTGGGGTAATTTTGCTAGTGATTCAAGCAGGACCTTAGGAAAGTGTGTAAATACACCATGTTTATGCTCATGTTATCTATGTGGTCATCAGCGTAAAACATGGGGTCCTAAGGCCTCAGAAATCAGGCAAAAAGCGAAATTCAGTTAAGCCAGATTTAGGAGGACACTCTGTCCTCCTATCGATTATTCATCTAGGCCTGGGATGTCTGCTGAAAGCGCTCGACTTCAAACTGGACTAAAAGTCGTCTGGTAACGGAGTGGTGATTCAGATATTTCCCGTATAGGAGATAGAGACAATGCAAAGAAAATGGCGTTGTTTCGCCGTGTTGTGCTGAATTTGTTGCAACAACACCCATTAAAGGTGAGTAAACCGAGTAAGATGCGCAAAGCCGCGTGGAATGGGGATTTTAGATCAGCGCTTTTCTTTGGTTAACACATTTAACAAAGCATAATCCCGCCCTGGACTTTCAATACAAATTGAAATCAATTTGCCGACAAATTTGTAACGCAGCGCCTGCGATAAATTTCCTATAGATTACTTTCATTGCAACAGGCATTACCCGTCAGGTGATGCGTTTATCCGGTATTGGGAGTCGCCAATGGTTGAGCAAGTAACCGAACAGCAATTAAAAGATAAGTTACACCTCAGTGATTTTAAAAACATTACGGCTGAGGATTATCAAAGAATTCAGGAAATGCTGCAGCGGAATCAGCTTTCTATGGCTGAACTCAATGCGCTGGTTGGTATGATCCCACATATCGTGGAGTTGTTAAAAACCTGCGCATCAACCATGTCTATCGCTATTCAAGCATCTAGCAACAGCCAGAAACAAGTACTTGAAGGTATTTCTGGCTCACTGGAAGGTATCACCGCGATATTGAGTTGTATCGCTGAAAAAGTTGAAACTGATGAACAGCGTATCAAGATCGCAGAAATTGCATTAAAACTCGCTGATTATCAGTTACAAGTGGCTCGGATATTACAGGACGTTAATCACGAAAATAATAATGCCTATAAGCATTATATTGTCGTGGTGGCATCTGTTTTTTTAACGGCGGTTTCCATGATGTTTTACAAAAGACGTTAGGCATTTATTGGGTGTCTGATCGACCATTATCTCTGGAGCAATGGCATGAGTAATTTCTGGCGACTGAAAATGACACAGCAAGAACTGGCTCAGAAGCTGAGTAACAGTCAACTCTCTGTCCCTGAAGCAATGGCTCAGAAGTTACGCCCAGGTCACTGCATCGTGATTGCCAACTGGGATGCGTCAGTGCAACTAGGCCAGGTCTCTGCATTTGCCATAGTTCAGAATGTTAATCTTGGTAATGGTAGCGTTGAAGTCGCTGCCCGAAATTTTGATGTTGCCTTAAGACCAAATCCAGCAGGACGTCGCTACTGGTCGGATCGGGAGTTTTTCAAATTTGCGCCGGATGTTGTTGTGCGCTACATGTTGCAGGATTTGTTTGCTGAAGCCTTCTCGGAGCTTGGCCAGATTGAATTTGGTCGTGTGGTAGGGGCGCCTGCTTCCAATGTCAGCAAAGGGGCATCGCCTTCTGTGTCTGCTGTCGCCGGATTCGTATATCTGATCCACTCTCAATACGGATATAAAATTGGCAAAACAGTCAATATTAAAAGCCGTACCCAACTCTTTGCTGTCAAATTGCCTTTCCCTATTGAGCTTATTCATTATGCCTGGTTTGAAGATTACTCCTTTGCGGAGCGAACCTTGCATTTGAAATTTGCCAGTAAACGTCTGGAAGGAGAATGGTTTAATCTCGATGACAATGATATTGCTTTCATTAAAACCCAAGGAGCTCCGCAGTCGCTCGCCGGGTTATAAATCGTATTACTACTTAGCCAGCCAAGGTTGTAGTGATACTGATGTTTAAAAAACGCAACCGATAAGTTAAATGAGTGAAGCGCTACTCTTCACTCGTTTTGATATTGAATATTCCTTTTTGCGCGCCAGCGTAATTTCAGTGGGAAATATGACGATTAACAATCGTGATATCTATGACAGGAAGAAAAAATGACTGCCGTTATATTAGAGGATGTTGCTTGTACACTTCAGGTTAACGATGGCCTGTTGCATCTGACAACTAATACTGGGGAAAGTCAGTTATTGCCGTTAAACGATATTGAGCAATTGGTGATTGGCCAAGAGGTTCAGCTTAATGGTGCATCTATTATTGCATTAGCGAAGCATGGGATTTCATTATTTGCCTTAAATGCTCATGATGGTGCCTGTATAACCGGAATTGACACACCACGAAACTCTCTCAGAATAAAGCAATATTCTGCATGTACGAATGAACAACACCGATTAAATCTAGTGAAGCAGCTAATTGCAGCCAGAATGAAAGGGCAGAACCGGGTACTAAAACGATTAAAACAACCTCTGTTGCTTCCTCCTACTGATAAAGATTGGCAAAGCAATCTAATGTTACTCGAAGCTGCCATCAGTAAAGTTTACTGGCACCGTATTGCGGCGGCGGTCCCAGATAGTGGTTTTGATGGGCGCCATCGTCGCCCACCAACAGACCCGATTAACGCCTTGATATCGCTGGTGGCAACCATGGAAGATAGTTGCCTTGCAAAACATCTGTTAGCTGAAGGCTTTGATATTACGCTGGGTTTCCATCATGCCACAGGTTATAAACGCCACAGTCTATTGCTGGATATCAAAGAATTGACTCGTTATCAGCAAGAAAATTGGGTACTCGATTTGTGGTTGTTGGGTACATTATCCAAGAGTCATTTCTATGACAGTTCGCAAGGCTGTCGCTTGACCGCCGAAGGTCAGGCAATTTTTTATTTCACCATGACTCCAGCACCGAAATTCGCTGGACTACGCTACAGCCCGATACAGCAGGTTTATCAATGACTTAAGCGAGTTCAACATATGCCGGTGCTTTCCGAAACCTGACCTGACTTCCGACCGCCTGACTCCTATCCGGCCCTTGGAATCCAGGTCTTTCCAAGGAGTCATCATGGCTAAGATCAAACTCACTAAGTCCGCTGTCGATGCGGCGCAACCCCAGGCAGAGGCCGTCGAACTCCGGGACACGCTGGTCCCCGGCTTCCTGTGCAAGATTACCCCGGCGGGTCGCAAGGTGTTCATGCTCCAGTACCGGACGAACGCTGGCGAGCGCCGCAAGCCCTCGCTAGGACTGTACGGGGAGCTGACCGTCGAACAGGCGCGGTCGCTGGCGCAGGAATGGCTGGCCCAAGTCCGCCGAGGCGGAGATCCCGCCGCAGAGAAGGCGGAGGCGCGCCAGGCACCTACGGTCAAGGAGCTATGCACGAAGTTCATGGAGGACTACTCCAAGAAGCGCAACAAGCTCAGCACCCAAGCCGGCTATCAGGCTGTCATCAATCGCAACATTATTCCGCTGCTGGGACGCAAGAAAGTTCAGGACGTGAAGCGTCCTGAAATCGCCGGACTGATGGAAAAGCTTTCGTACAAGCAGACCGAGGCGAACAAGGTATTCAGCGTCTTGCGCAAGATGTTCAACATGGCCGAGGTATGGGGCTATCGGCCCGACGGTACCAACCCTTGCCGTCACGTCCCGATGTTCCCTGCCGGCAAATCGACTCACCTCATCAGCGACGAAGAAATGGGCAACCTGTTCCGACAGCTCGACAAGATCGAGTCGGAGGGGCTGGAGAACTACGTCATCCCTTTGGGAATCCGCCTGCAGTTCGAGTTCGCCGGCCGCCGCTCGGAAATCATCGCGCTGGAATGGAACTGGGTTGACTTGCAGAACCGGCGCGTCGTCTGGCCTGACAGCAAGACAGGCGGCATGTCTAAGCCCATGAGCGAGGAAGCCTATCGGCTACTCTCGACGGCACCCCGGCAGGAGGGTAGCCGCTATGTGCTGCCTTCTCCTAGCCACGCTGGCAAGCATCTAACCACGGGCGAGTATTACGGTGGCTGGAGCCGTGCGCTCAAGGCGGCTGGCGCTACGCACGTGGGCACGCACGGCATCCGCCACCGTTCGGCGACCGACATTGCCAATTCGGGCATCCCGGTCAAGGTCGGCATGGCGCTAACGGCGCACAAGACCGTCGTCATGTTCATGCGCTACGTCCACACCGAGGATAAGCCGGTGCGAGAGGCGGCCGAACTGGTGGCGAATCGGCGTAAGACGATCACCGGGATGCAGGGAGCCAAGGAGGTGGCCGCATGACCCGGCGCAAGGCATCCGTCTCAGCGCCAGCAGCGCCGCCCGCGCTGCTGGGCGACATCCGGGCACTGATCGAAGCGTCGCGCCAGCGCGTCGCCTCGGCGGTCAATGCCGAGCTGACATTGCTGTTCTGGCGCATTGGCCAGCGCATCCATACGGAAGTGCTTGCCGGGCAGCGGGCCGGGTACGGCGACGAAATCCTGCCGACCCTGGCGGCGCAGCTTGTCCGCGACTACGGACGTAGCTTCGCGGACAAGAACCTGCGCCGGATGGTGCAGTTCGCCGCCACCTTCTCGGACGAGCCAATTGTCGTGACGCTGTCACGACAATTGAGCTGGTCGCATTTCGTGGCGCTGCTGCCGCTAAAAGACCCGCTCCAGCGGGACTACTACGTGCAAATGGCCAGCGCCGAACGCTGGAGCGTGCGGACGCTACGCGAGCGCATCGACTCGATGCTATACGAGCGCACGGCGCTGTCCAAGAAGCCGGACGAGACGATCACGCAAGAGCTGGCGGCGATGCGCGATGCGCAGCGCATGTCGCCGGCGCTGGTCATGCGCGACCCGTACATCCTCGACTTCCTGGGCCTGCGCGATACCTGGCAGGAAGGCGACCTGGAAGCCGCGATCATCCGCGAAATGGAGTCTTTTTTGCTGGAGTTGGGCGCGGGCTTCTCTTTCCTAGCCCGGCAGAAACGCATCCAGATCGACGACGAGGATTTCCACCTGGACCTGCTGTTCTATAACCGCAAGCTGCGGCGGCTGGTGGCGGTGGAGTTGAAGATCGGCGAGTTCAAGGCAGCATACAAGGGGCAGATGGAGCTTTATTTGCGTTGGCTCGACAAGCACGAACGCGAACCGGAGGAAGCCTCGCCGCTGGGCATCATTCTTTGTACCGGCAAGAAGTCAGAGCAGATCGAGTTGCTGGAGCTGGACAAGTCGGGCATCCACGTAGCCGAATACCTGACGACCCTGCCGCCGCGTGCGGTGCTGGGGGAGCGGTTGCAGCAGGCGACCGAACGGGCGCGGTTGCAGATCGAGCAGCGGCAGCCTGGCGAGAAGTCCTGACAGCAGCATCTGTCCAACCGTACACCCAAACCACAGCACGAGCATGTGGCAACGGATCTCTTGCTCTATCGAGGCTCCATGCTAGTGTGGAATCGCCATAGGCCGATAAGGAACTGGCCTGCGGCTCAAGGATGCGCTGGGGCTAGTGGGCGCGAGCGCCCAATCACATGATTATCGCGGGCAGCAGCGCCATGTTCTATGCCGATCGCTGTTTTAATTAAATATCTCAAACTATAAAGTCAGTTAATTTTTTCAAAATATTCACGAATCAAGTCATCATTTTTTAAATACGAATCGAGAACCTGAAACAGAAAAAGATCCCCGCTAATATTTATATCAAACGGGATCATTGAGTTATCTATTTTGAATGTCTTTATTTTTCTATGCCCCTTGATGTTGGCATTGCTCAATCTTTCTTGATAGCTATCCAACGTATATACGATAAATTCGTGATCCAAGTGAGTTATAAAAAAATCATCGCCTTTTGAACTGTATTCAAGATGGATGACTTGCGTTACGACGTCGTCGCCTGCCAGGGCGGGATCGTACTTTTTAGCCCGTGTTGAGTTGTAGCTCTATGCTGTGATCTAATGGCTGCCCATTTCGCAATTAGCAGCCCTGATGGACTTACTCGAACACTTGACGGTTGTTGAAGAAACC
>NZ_JAFNJD010000068.1:9693-11597 GCF_017368415.1 Shewanella sp. 4t3-1-2LB | reverse complement strand
ATATCTAATTTTGAAGATCTTTATAATAAAAATATCATTCTCTGACATGTTCATAAAAAATACACAATAGATTATTTATCATCCTGTTTTACAATGATTTTTTTATGTGTCAATAAATTGACATCGGGTAATTAATAACCTAACATTTGCTTAAAACTGTGAAAGACGTCCTAAAATTTAAAGGCATCTCTAACAAATTATTATCAATTCAAGTAGGCCACCACGGACGGCCTGCAGCGGGGCAGTGGATAGTATGAATACCGTAATTACCCAACAAGACAGTCAAATCAAGAACTTGAATGGACAAATAGCTGTTGTGATTAACGGCGAACAACACCTAGTTAAAGAAGGTGAATTCATCCCCAAAGGCGCTGAATTGATCTTAAGTGATAATGCCAGTGCCAATCTGGTTCAGGCTGATGGTAACAATGTCACCGTTGGAGGGGATCAGCAGCAAGGAGAAACTGCTGCCACTGATGCCGAAATTCAGCAACTACAGAATTTAATTGCTGCCGGAGAAGATCCTACTGCCAATCTGCCAGAAACCGCTGCAGGCAATCAAATATCTGGGGGCGGTGATTCAGGCTACGTTGCCGTTACTCGCGATGGTAGTGAAGTACTGGCCAGTTCTGGATATGACACGGCTACTTTTACTGTTGCCGGCACCACTACAGCCGACACCCCGATAATCCCTTACTATAATGTCACCAGTGATGCTATTGATGATGTAAATACTATCGAAGAAGATAGTATTGCAACGGGTAATGTACTTAGTAATGACTCCTACTCTGCTGATATTTTATCTGTTACAGGTTTTGCAGTTGAAGGCAATAATTTCAATGCTGGCGACACTGCCGAACTGGAGCATGGCACCCTGGTACTAAACAGTGACGGCAGCTATACCTTCACTCCAGATGCTAACTGGAATGGGACAGTTCCAGTAATTACATATACGACTAACGCAGGTGATTCCGCCACACTGACAATTACAGTAACACCAGTAAATGATGCGCCAGAGTTAGCGCCTGATGTTGGTGTGGTAAACGAGGACGCTACCCTGACCGTTGATGCCGCTAACGGTGTCCTGAGCAACGATACCGATGTGGATGGCGACACACTGAGTGTCACGGGGATTCTGAACGGTACAAGTGGCACCACCACTGCCGTGACCAGTGGTACGTCCACCGTACTCACTAACGACTACGGCACATTGACCATCAACAGCGATGGCAGCTACAGCTTTGCCGCCACTGGCGCAGCTTCTCAAGCGCTAGGAGCTGGAGAAACGGCCAACACGGTCTTTACCTACACCGCCACTGATGGCACTGAGTCACTGACCAGCACTTTAACTATCACCATTACAGGTACCGACAACGGCGTTAGCTTGCTTGGACTGTCAGGTACCGACCAAATCGTGAATGAGGCAAATCTGGCTTCAGGATCCAATCCCGATAGTAGCTTACTGACCCAAGAGGGTAACTTTAGCTTCACCAGTGCTGATGGTCTGCAAACATTAACCGTCGGGGGGGTAACATTCAACCTCGCGCAATTGCAAACATTTAATGCCACACCATTCAGTATCAATACAGCGCATGGCACATTGACTCTTAATGGATTTACGGGATCTGAAGCCGGTGGGCAAGTAAGTTACAGCTACACGCTAAATAGCCCCGTAGATAACGATAGTGAGGCTGGAGCCGACGGTAACGGATATAACGAAAGTTTAGCTGTAATAGTCACCGATGTAGACGGCAGTAATGAAACCGGCTCATTAGATATTAACATTGTCGATGATGTCCCAACTGCCGTCGCTGATACTGACAGCATTGCCGCGGCCGACAACAGCGCCAGTGGTAACGTTATCACTGGGGTGGGTACCACCAACAACGGCGCCGATACCGTGG
>NZ_JAFNJD010000068.1:0-9596 GCF_017368415.1 Shewanella sp. 4t3-1-2LB | reverse complement strand
ACCCTGCAGGACAACACCAGTGGGGATGACACCACCGCCAGCTTCGCCGTAGTCGTCACCGACAGCGATGGCGATACCGCACCCGCCGGTGCATTGGTGATTAACATTGTCGATGATGTCCCAACTGCCGTCGCTGATACTGACAGCATTGCCGCGGCCGACAACAGCGCCAGTGGTAACGTTATCACTGGGGTGGGTACCACCAACAACGGCGCCGATACCGTGGGGGCCGATAACGCCAGCGTCACCGCTATCGCCCATGGCAGCAACAGCAGTTACACCACTAACCCCGATGGCTCACTGTCGATTGCAGGGGACTATGGGGTCCTGACCATTGCCGCCGATGGTAGCTACAGCTATGCCCGCACCGAAGGCTCTCAAGGGGGCGTCAGCGATGTCTTCACTTACACCCTGACCGATGGTGATGGCGACAGCCAACCTGCCACCCTGACCATTAGCATTGGGGATGACACCCCAACCGTGGATATTCCACAAGCGGGTGGCGATACCACCACCGTCGATGAAGCCGGTCTGCCCGCCCGTAACGGCGAGCCAGCAGGCTCTCATGCCGGTGATGGCAGCAACAGCACCAGCGGGACCATCGCCTTTACCGCCCATGATGGCTTGCAGAGCATCACCTTAGGGGGTCACACACTGACCGGGACCGCGCAGGACTTCGGCGACGGGCTGACCGCGTCTTACACCTTTGACGCCGCGACCGGTACCGGCACTATCAGTTACAGTTACACCCTGCAGGACAACACCAGTGGGGATGACACCACCGCCAGCTTCGCCGTAGTCGTCACCGACAGCGATGGCGATACCGCACCCGCCGGTGCATTGGTGATTAACATTGTCGATGATGTCCCAACTGCCGATGTTGATAGTTTCTCTGTACCAAACGCGGCCCAGGAACATATTGGCAATTGGACTGTGGTTAGTGGCGCCGATGATTTCAGTTCTGAGTCACAGCTGATCAATTCAGATCAGGGTATTAACATTAATTTGCTGACATCATTAGGGTCAAATGTAAGTCTCAGTCGCGAAGATATTTATGACGGCTCCGTTTATATGGGAGAGAAGTTAACTGCTTCATATGATAACAACGGCTCTAGTGAAACCTTCTTTACCTTATATATGAAGGCTGACGGGACTTATTCTTTTGACTTAGTCACACCAAATCCTGTCATTACCGAATCTGTTGCATTTGATCAGAAAATAGATGGTGGTAATGGCATAGTTTTATGGGCTAGTGATTTCTTAAGCACAATTGATACTGATATTAAATTTACTTCAACCTCTGGTTCTGTTAACTCCAGTACTCAGGGTATTGGTATTGGAAGTAATTGGCTGGATAGCGGCGAAAGCCTGACTGCAACCTTCTACGATGCGGGACAAGTCGTACACCAAGCCGTAGACCAAGTATCGCTGTCATTTGACTCTCAAGGCAATGGCAGTGGCACCAATCTGACGCTGCAGTTGTTAGGTGCTGATGGTTCAGTTCTGACCACTGTGACAAACGTCATTGTGGGTAACGATGGCACTGTGACCATCAACGCATCTGACTATAACTTAAGTGATTTCTATGGTGTTAACATCCAGAGTACTGGTGGTGATTCTGTTCGTCTGTCAGGTATGTCAACATCTGTGGATATTCTGCCAGATGATCAGACGCTTAACTTCCAGGTCGGTGTTGTCGATGGTGATGGTGATCAAGCGACAAGTGATTTCAATATCACTATTGAAGGTGGTAGTACACCAGCCGAAAGCACCATTGTTGTAGGGAATAACAACTCTGATACACCGCAAAGTACTACTCTACATGTCATTGGTGACGGTGCGGGGCTAATCGCTGGCGGTGATGGCAATGATGTGCTGGTAGGTGATACCGGTGGCAACACCATTACTACAGTTCCCGGCGCAAACTACAATATCGCACTTATTGTGGATACCTCTGGAAGTATGGATTACGCTTCTGGCACCAGTGGCAAGAGCCGCTTAGAGCTGGCACAAGATGCACTGAAGCAGCTTGCAACTCAGCTTAACGGGCATGATGGCACAGTAAACATCACGTTAATTTCTTTTGCCAGCGGTGCGGCAGAGCAAATTACACTGAATAATTTTAGTGCCAACGACCATAAACTTGAGCAGTTGACTCAGGCTATCGATGATTTGTCAGCAAATGGTGCGACCAACTATGAAGCGGCACTCAAAACTGCTGAATCTTGGTTTGATGGTAAGAATGTAGGGAACACTGGTGACTATATCAACATGTCATTCTTCCTGACCGACGGTAACCCAACAACCTATACCGGTGACCGCTCTAATTCAGGTAGCAGCACAGATGTTAATGATATGTCACTGGCGATTGCAGCCGCAGATTCACTCATCCATGGCAATGGATATAGTGTTAGCCTGAATGCTATCGGCATAGGTAGTGGCATTAATAGTGATTTCTTACGCTATTTCGACAATACATCTACTGTAAATACAAATGTTACGACAGCAGTAGGAGGACACTGGGAAGGATCTTGGTGGAATCAGCATTGGGTTGATGACTATGTTACCGGCGATATTGGCCAACCGCAGATCATCAACACTGCAGATCAATTGCAAGCAGCGTTACAAGATGGTTTCCAACAGTCTAATCCGGCATCTGTTGGCGGTGATATCATCAACGGCGGTAACGGCGATGACATCATCTTTGGCGACGTGCTCAATACTGATGGGCTTGCATGGACCGGGTATGCCGCTGGCACTCATGATGGCGAAGGTTTACAAGGACTTCGCGATTACTTGGCGGATGTATTAGGGCACAACGCTTCCAATGATGAAATTCGTTTTTACATCCAGACCAACTCCGCATCATTGAATATCAGTGACGACAGTCGTGGCGGTGATGACGTTATTCATGCCGGTAATGGCAATGATATTGTCTTTGGACAAGGTGGCAACGATACCATCTACGGAGATGCGGGAGATGATCTGATTTACGGTGGTACTGGTAATGATGTTATCGATGGAGGCCAGGGCAAAGACACTATTTTTGGTGGCTTAGGTGATGACACGCTGACCGGCGGTAATGGAAAAGATACCTTTATCTGGCAAGCCGGAGAAACGGGAACTGATCACGTTACTGATTTCACATTAAATCAGGACAAGTTAGATATCAGCGACTTGTTAACTAACTGGGATGGCAACAGCAGCACTTTAGATAATTACCTGCACATTAGTGTAGATAATGGCAGTACGGTGATTACTATTGACGCCGATAGTAATGGTACTACCGACCAAACCATAGTGCTGGATGGAACCGACGTGTCTTCTTATGGCAACACTAGCAGTGCAATGATCCAAGGGCTGGTTGACAGTGGTAATGGTCCACTGATCGTCAGCAGCGATGCTGCGGATGCTGCTCAACCTGTATCGTCCGCTACCAGTGACATATTGAAACACACTGAGACTGTTTCACACGAGTCGTAATATTATCTAACAATCCCACCTTTCGGCTTTCGAAAGGTGGGACTTTAGCCGATACTTACATCAACCCTAACAACTACTTAAGGGACATGTCGTTTCGTGAGCACTGCTGCCTCTCCAAAAACTGAACAATGGACAATCCCGGCCTCATTAAGAGTCACCGTTGACCCACTTTTAGACTGTCTGGTACTGATGACTGAGTACTATGGCAGTCCCTGTTCGATTGAGTCTCTGGTGGCTGGCTTGCCCTTGTCCTCAGCCGAACTACCACCAGAGCTGTTGCCGCAGGCCGCTGCTCGCGCGGGGTTGACGGCCAAACTCAGCCGTAAGGGGTTAGATCAGGTTAGTGCCATCCAGCTTCCCTGTATTTTATTATTGAAGGACAAAAAAGCCTGCATTCTCAGAGAACTAAGAACTGAGCAACAACAGGCTGTCATCCAACTTCCTGAAACGGGAGGTGAGCAGATACTCACGATTGAGGAGCTAGAAGCGCTGTATGTTGGTTACCTGTTTTTAATTAAACAGCAGTATCGCGGCGACTTAGGATTCGATGTTTACCGTCATGACAGCAAAACACATTGGTTGTTGCAAACAGTAAAAGATGCCGCACCTATATATAGGGATGCCTTAGTCGCATCATTACTGGTCAATATATTTGCCTTGGTGTCACCACTGTTTGTTATGAACGTGTACGACAAGGTAGTTCCTAACCTCGCATTTGAATCGTTATGGGTACTGGCTGCCGGAGCGGGCATTGCTTATATCTTCGACTTTGTCATGCGCCAATTAAGAAGTTATTTAATTGATATCGCAGGTAAGAAAGTCGATATCATTGTTTCTTCAAGACTGTTTTATAAAGCTATTGGATTACCACTGGAAAAACGCTCCGCCAGTGTTGGTGGTATGGCAAGGCAGTTGGGGGAATTCGATAGTATCAGGGATTTTCTGACATCAGCCACTATCACCACCTTGGTTGACTTGCCATTTGCCCTACTGTTCATGTTGATTATTTTCTTGGTTGCCGGAGATCTCGCAATTATTCCGGTAATCGCCAGTGTCATTATTATTTCTTTTACGCTGATCATCCAACCTCGGTTAAAAACCGCGATAGAAGAAAGTAATAAGTTTTCCAGCCTCAAACATGGTCACTTGATCGAAAGTTTAGCTGCACTGGAATCCATCAAAGCCTATGGCGCTGAAGGTCTGGTACAAAAATCCTGGCAACAGATGATTGGGCATACCGCGAACTGGCAGTTAAAAACCAAGAAACTCTCTAATGCTGTATCACATGTAGCATCATTAACCGTACAACTGACCACTATTTTTGTGGTGATCCTTGGCGTTTATCGCGTAGCCGATAATGTTATCTCTATGGGCGGGATCATCGCTGCCGTGATGCTATCCAGCCGCGCGGTCGCCCCGATGGCACAATTGGCTGGGCTGATGACGCGCGCCAACCAGATGATCAGTGCGCTCAGGCAACTCGACGGTATCATGCTGCAAGAAGATGAATTTGAAAACAAAGGTCATCTGGTCAGCAAACAAAGATTAATTGGCAAGATTGAAGCAGACCATATCACCTTCAACTATCCAACATCAGAAAAACAGGTAATTAGCCCACTCTCTTTCAAGATCCAGCCCGGAGAAAAAATTGCCATTATTGGCAGAAACGGCAGTGGTAAAAGCACGCTAGCAAAATTGATGGTAGGTCTGTTTCAACCGTCAAGTGGTAGCCTGCGTTATGACGGTGTTGATGCTGGGCAAATTCACCCCAGCGATCTGCGGCGTAACTTTGGTTATCTCCCCCAGGATGTAACACTGTTTCATGGAACCATACGAGATAACATTTTATTTGGTACCCGTCAGGTTTCTGAACACCAATTGATGCGAGCGGTACAGCTTTCCGGCGTTGCCTTGTTTACTGCCATGGAGTCTGAAGGACTAGATACTCAGGTGGGCGAAAAAGGTGAAAACCTGTCCCGAGGACAGCGACAGACCATCGCGCTGGCACGTGCCATTCTCAATGACCCTCCCATCTTACTGATGGACGAACCCACCGCCAGCTTGGACGCCAGAGCTGAAAAACAGTTTATGCGCTCAATGATGCATGTCAGTAAGGAGCGAGCACTCATCATCATTACCCATAAGATGGAACTGCTGCAGTTGGTTGATCGTATTATCGTCTTAGATCGTGGCCACATTCTGGCTGATGGTCCAAAAGATAAAGTGTTGGAATTGCTCAATCACGGCTTGATGGCCGGAGGTCGACATGAGTAAGTTTCTTACCGCCCAAGATCTAGAGATGGTCGATGACGTCTATGGCGCAATGATGACAGAAGCCCCCTCCAGTCACAAACTGATCATCTGGGCAGTTGCCGCCATGATGTTATGTTTTTTGGTATGGGCCAGTTTTGCCTCCCTTGACCGGGTCACTCGTGGCTCGGGGAAAGTTATCCCATCGTCCCAGGTACAGGTAATTCAGAGTCTTGATGGCGGAATTCTGCAAGAACTGTATGTGCAGGAAGGCATGTTGGTTAAGAAAGGCCAACCTTTAGTACGCATTGACGACACTCGGTTCCGTGCTGACGCCGCACAGCAGCAACAAGAAGTGTATTCGCTTCGTGCCGATATCGTGCGTTTAACTGCAGAACTCAACAGCATTTTTATCTCAGATGTCGCCCAGGATTGGCGCGAGCAGGTAAAGATCATCAAAAAACCACCGGTATTTTCGGATGACTTGCGTAACAAAGACAGTGAATTGGTAAAGCGTCAGTTAGATGAATACAACGGTCGCTTGGATAACTTAAACAACCAGGTGGAAATCCTTGCGCGTCAAATTCAGCAACGGCAGCAGGAAAATGAAGAACTTGCTTCTAAAATCAATACATTGACGACCAGCTTTCAACTGGTTACCCGAGAACTAGAACTGACCAAACCACTCGCTGCCAAAGGTGTGGTTCCTGAAGTGGAACTACTGAAACTGGAACGCACCGTAAACGATATTAAGGGTGAGCTCTCCAGCTTGCGGGTCAACAGACCTAAAGTGAAAGCGGCGATGGATGAGGCCATTCTGAAACGGCGCGAAGCGGTCCTACAATACGCGGCAGATGCCCGCGCCCAATTGAATGATACCCAGTCCAAGTGGGCACGCATGACTGAGGCTCAGGTGGGAGCTCAGGACAAAGTGAATAAAGCCGTGCTGGTTTCGCCAGTGAACGGAACGGTAAAATCAATAGATATCAATACATTGGGTGGAGTTGTACAGCCTGGTGTCAATATCATGGAGATTGTACCTTCTGAAGATCAACTGCTGATAGAAACCAAGATCCTACCTAAAGATATCGCGTTTCTTCATCCGGGGTTGCCTGCCATGGTGAAAGTCACTGCTTATGACTTCACCCGCTATGGTGGCCTGAAAGGTACTGTGGAGCAAATTAGTGCCGATACTTCTCAAGATGAAGAAGGTAACAGTTTTTATTTAGTCAAAGTGCGTACTGAACAGTCGAGCTTGACTAAAGAAGATGGCACAAAGATGCCAATAATCCCCGGGATGCTGACTTCTGTTGATGTGATTACCGGGAAAAGGACAATCCTTGAGTACATACTTAATCCCATACTGAGAGCCAAAGAAACAGCGTTAAGGGAACGCTAGGCTCAAAGCTATTGAACCTTGGAGGGGTTTAACATGAACATGAAATTGAATCGGCAGGTTCGGCGCAGTGCGTTGGCGCTCGCTGTTGCCGCGCTGATGCTTCCGAGTGCCGGGTTCGGTCAGACCCTGGAACAGGCAGTCGCCAGGACTCTGGATAGCAACCCAGATATCAGAATTATTTTCAACAGATTTAAGGCCAAAGAGGAGCAAGTTAGTCAGGCCTATTCTGGTTATATGCCATCAGTTGATGTAACTGCAGGCTACGGCTATGAATATACCAACTCACCCTCTACACGTCGTCGACTTGCAGGGACTACCGACGATGAGATGGAACTGAAACGGGGTGAATTTGGTGTCAGTATCCAACAGATGTTGTTTGATGGTTTTTACACCAGTAGTGAAGTGGGTCGTACCCGTTACGAAGCTAGCGCTGAACAATGGAACCTGATGGCTACTGCCGAAGACAAGGCGCTTGAGGTTGCCAAGGTCTATCTTAACTACATTAAAACCCAGGAAATTTTAACGCTGGCCGAGAAAAACCTGAAGAGTCATCAGGATATCTATGATCAGATTAAACAGCGCACAGATTCAGGCTTGGGATCTACTGCGGACTTATCACAGATCACGGGCCGTCTGGCGCGGGCAAACGCTAATGTAATGTCATCCCGTAACAACTTCCTCGATGCCAAGAGCCAGTTCTACCGCGTGACCATGCAGGAGCCGGAAAATCTGATTGTGCCAGTACCAGATGCCGACATGCTACCGAAAGATGCGATGGATGGGGTGAAAATGGCGGAGGCTAAGCATCCGGTGCTCAAATCTGCTAGTCATGATATCCATGCCGCAGAATATGAACGCTCAACGGCACAATCCTCATACTATCCAAAGCTGTCACTGGAAGTCTCTGGCAACATGAATAATGACCTGAATGGCGAAGATGGCTCCAGCATTATTGCCAGTCAGAACGTTGGTGGTTACTACAATGATGTGCAAGCAATGGTACGCCTGAGATATAACCTGTTTGCTGGCGGTAAGGATCTCGCGCGTGAAAAACAAACCGCTTATAAACTGGGCGAAGCAAAAGAGATTCTGGAACGTGCCCACCGGGAAGTCGTTGAAGGTGTAAATCTGGCGTGGAACGCTTATGAGTTCTTGGAACCCCAGAAACTCTATATTCGCGAACACGTGATTGCCGCCAAGCAGACTCAAGTCGCTTATCAGCAGCAGTTCAACCTCGGCCAACGGACATTGTTGGACTTATTGGATACCGAAAATGAACTGTTTGAAGCACGCAAAGATTATCTCGGTGCAGAGTTTGATGAGATTATTGCTAAATATCGGATATTGAATGCAACAGGCCAGTTGCTTGATTCGTTGAGAGTGACCAGACCGGATGTCTGGAAAGGCGAACGCGAATATGAAGGGGGGGCAAAATAATGAAACTGTTACTGACTTCTATGAGCATTCTGTTGTTACTGTCAGGATGCGCTATGCGAGATACAGTCTCCATGGACTCCCCAACAACTCAAGTTTTTGATCTGAATGATAATGACCATGATGGCGTTATTGAGGCCAGAGAAAAATGTGCGGGCACCGTTGAAGGCGCAAGCGTTGACAACTATGGCTGTGGTCAAGTACGCCCGATAAATGAGCGCTCAGAGCTTAAGGTGTTGTTTGCCAATGACTCTTACTATATCGACCCGCAGTATTACAGCCAAATTCAGACCATCGCGGATTTTATGAAACAGTACCCGAACACTAAGGTGACGATTGAAGGCCACTGCAGTAAAACGGGGACTTATGAACACAATCTGGAGTTGTCACAGAATCGCGCGAATGCTGTCGTTAAAGTATTGCATGAGCAATTTGGGATAGCTGATGACCGATTAAAAGCAATCGGTTACAGTTACGATCGTCCAATCGATACCAGCGGTACGGCCTTGGCGCAAAAACGTAATCGGCGCGTTATCGCAGAAGTCAAAGGTGAAGACACTATGGCGGATATGAAGTGGACGATTTATTCTGTCGATCAAGAAGTTAAATAGGAAGTTAATCTCTCATTATGGTATGTGGCAGGCTGTTGACATTCAGGAGCTTAAAACAAGTCTGCCACTACACCCTGCTGGCATCGGCACTTGCTGTTTCGCTGTTACATGCCGATGTCGGCCTTAATGAACCCACTGTTGTCTCTTCTCTGGAACACACCTACGGTGAGCGCGCGGGATTGCGTGCAAAAGCTTGGTTCAACATCCTGCGAGATGCACAAGATCAGAGCGCCAAAGAAAAGCTCACAACAGTCAATAACTTCTTTAATTTGTTCCGTTTTGTGGATGATATAACCGTCATTCCGCAGCTAATTCCAGAATTTAAATAGCGTGATCTGGCGATCAGTTTTTCATAAAAACCACGGCACCATCTTGACCGCGATCGACAGTTTTGATCTATTGCTGCTATTTGACGGTCT
>NZ_JAFNJD010000067.1:0-11677 GCF_017368415.1 Shewanella sp. 4t3-1-2LB | reverse complement strand
GCCCGATTAGCCTGTGAAGTGAGTGGTGCAATAATGCCACCAGCAGCAGGAACCCACCGAAGCGAGTCAGGCGTTTACGCTTAACCGCAGTAGGAATCCTCGTCGTTTACGGCGAGGAGGATGTCAATGAGATTTTTGTTGATACACCCTTGGCGGTGTGTGAGCAGCGGGATCCTAAAGGACTCTACTTGAAGGCACGTACTGGAGCGATTAAGCACTTCACTGGTATCGACTCAACTTATGAGGCACCCATCGCGGCTGAAATCCATCTAAAAACCGCTGAAATGGATATTGACAGTTGTGTGTCAGCCATTTTGCAATATCTTAATGATGGCAACTATTTGCGCCAAACAGTCTCAGGATTTTGCGATGCATTATGACGTGTTTAACGGTGATGCTGATGGTATTTTGTCGCTGCTGCAGTTGCGTCAGCTTGACCCAAGAGAATCCGTGTTAGTGACCGGTGTAAAGCGCGATATTTCGTTGTTGCAACGCGTGCCGGCGAATGCTGGCGACACAGTGCAGGTGTTGGATATCTCCCTAGCGCAAAATCTTTTGCCACTGCAACATTTGCTGCAACGGGAGGTTACTGTTAACTACATTGACCACCACCGTGCTGGCGATATACCGCAATCACCATTACTGACCCCCCATATCGATCTCAGCGCAGATACCTGCACGGCACTGATTGTTGATAAACTGCTTGATGGGCAGCGCCGACTCTGGGCCATTGCCGCCGCCTTTGGCGATAACCTGTTGGTCGCGGCGCAGCGATTAGCGGCGGAATTAGCGCTGAGTGACACCGATGTCGCTTTCCTGCGCGAAATCGGCACATTAATCAACTATAACGCTTATGGTCATTGTGTTGATGAGTTACACATTGCCCCGGCGCAGCTGTATCGCCAGTTGCTGGCTTATCCCTCACCTTGGGCCGTTCGGGAAGATCTCGCCTCTCCCTTTTATGTGTTACAAGCGGCTTACGCGGCAGATATGCTGCAGCTTGACAAGTTAAGTGCCGAATACGCTGACGATTACCTGTTGTTATACCAACTGCCGGATGCCCCTTGGGCTAGACGGGTAAGTGGTGTGCTTGGCAACAAACTTGCCAATAGCAACCCCAATAAGGCGATAGCAATCGTCACCAATAATCCTGATAACACAGTGATGATTTCATTGCGGGCTCCTATCAATAATCAACAAGGAGCAGGAGAAATCTGCCAGCAGTTTGCCTCTGGCGGCGGCCGAGCAGCAGCGGGGGGGATCAATACCTTACCAGCGCAACAATTGGCGCAGTTCCGGGAATCCGTCATAGCGTATTATGCTCACTGCTAGTATAGTTGTGGCCCTTGACTCTGGAATCGGAAATTAGAGCATAGGGAACTTAAAGGTTATGAAGATTGTTGTGGTAGGTACAGGGTATGTGGGCCTGTCTAATGCGGTTTTGTTAGCGCAGAAACATCAAGTGGTTGCTATCGATGTGATCCAAGATAAAGTGGATTTAGTCAATGCGCGTAAGTCTCCAATTGCGGACCCGATGATTGAAGAGTATCTGGCGGAAAAGCATCTTAATCTTACAGCTACGCTGGATAAATCCGCCTATAAAGATGCTGACTTTATCATTATTGCCACACCTACCGATTACGACCCTAAAACTAATTACTTCAATACTGGCTCTGTGGAATCAGTAATCAAAGATGTTCTGGCGGCAAATAAGGACGTCTGTATTGTGATTAAGTCTACTGTACCAGTGGGCTACACTCAGGAAATTAAAGCAACCTATGGAACTGACAACGTAATCTTCTCGCCTGAGTTCCTGAGAGAAGGTAAGGCGTTGTATGACAATCTTTATCCATCCCGTATTATTGTGGGTGAACGCTCACAACGTGCAGAAACGTTTGCCCGCCTGCTGGCAGACTGTGCGTTGAAGCCTGATATTCCGGTATTGTTTACCGACAGTACCGAAGCTGAAGCAATCAAATTGTTTGCCAACACCTTCTTGGCAATGCGCGTTGCTTTCTTTAATGAGCTGGATACTTATGCCGACTCCCGCGGGCTCGATACCCGACAGATCATTGATGGTGTCTGTCTAGATCCGCGTATTGGTAGTCATTACAACAACCCGTCTTTTGGTTATGGTGGCTATTGCTTGCCGAAAGATACTAAACAGTTACTGGCAAATTACAACGATGTGCCAAACAATCTAATTGCCGCGATTGTAGACTCTAACCGTACCCGCAAAGACTATATGGCGGATTCGATTATCAGCCGCAAACCCAAAATTGTTGGTGTATATCGGCTGATCATGAAGAGTGGCTCCGATAATTTCCGGGCCTCGGCGGTGCAGGGGGTGATGAAACGGATCAAGGCCAAGGGTATTGAAGTGGTGGTCTACGAGCCAGTGTTGAAAGAAGAACAGTTCTTTAATTCCCGCGTTATTCGCGATCTGCATGAATTCAAAGCCATGTCTGATGTGATTATTTCTAACCGCATGATGGATGAATTACGCGATGTGGCGGATAAAGTTTACACTCGCGATCTGTTCGGTCAGGACTAAAAATAACGAAGATTTGCGGCGGCAAGTAGCCCGCTAAATGTGGGAACTTGCCTTTTTAACGAGGTTTAGGCATGAAATATTTGGTGACGGGGGCTGCGGGTTTTATTGGGGCTCGGGTAGCAGAAAAACTGTGTGAAGCAGGACACCAAGTTGTCGGTATCGACAACCTGAATGACTACTATGATGTCAGCCTGAAGCAATCCCGGCTTAATAATCTGGCGGCGTATGCGGGTTTTCGGTTTTTGAAGCAAGATCTGGCTGACCGTGATGGCATGGCGTCTCTATTTGCCGCAGAGCAGTTTCAGCGAGTGATCCATCTCGGCGCCCAAGCTGGTGTGCGTTATTCTATCAGTAATCCATTTGCCTATGCCGACAGTAACCTAGTTGGGACCTTATGTGTGTTGGAAGGCTGCCGTCACCATCACGTTGAACATCTGGTGTATGCTTCGTCTAGCTCAACCTACGGGCTTAACAAAAAGATGCCGTTTGCCACCAGTGATTCAGTGGATCATCCGGTGTCTTTTTATGCTGCGACCAAAAAGGCCAATGAGATGATGGCTCATAGTTATGCCCATCTTTATGGCTTGCCCACTACCGGGCTGCGCTTTTTCACCGTCTATGGGCCGTGGGGTCGACCCGATATGGCGCCTATGTTGTTTGCCAATGCTATCAGTGCTGATCAACCGATCAAGGTATTTAACCACGGTGATATGAGCCGGGATTTTACCTACATTGATGATATCGTGACTGGGGTGTTGTTGTGTGCTGACAAAATCCCTCAACCCAATCCGGCGTGGACGGTGGAGCAGGGCAGTCCGGCTACTAGCAGCGCGCCATACCGGATCTACAATATTGGTAACGGTAGTCCGGTGCGTTTGCTGGATTTTATCTCTGAGCTGGAACAGGCGCTGGGTAAAAAGGCCGAAAAAATTATGCTGCCAATGCAGGATGGGGACGTGCAGGCCACGTGGGCCGATACTGAAGACCTATTCCAGGCGGTAGGTTACAAACCCAGTGTTGGTATCAAGGCGGGGGTTAACGCGTTTGCCAAGTGGTACCAAGAATACTACCAGCGTTAAAACTGACAACAACAGCTAGCGGCATAGCCCTGTTAGCTGTTGTTGGCATAGGATTTTTATCACATTGGTGCTTATTCGGCATCCGCTACGGCGCAGTGTTTTTTCGCATAAATCTGCCGCCACGCTCTTCTAGTGTGACTGGCGTTGCTTGACCGCTTTCGGTAAAGTGATGCCAGAGCTAATCACGTTATTTCCTAGGGACTGCCATGTTTGCGGTTGATACCCACACTCACACCATCGCTTCTACTCACGCCTACAGTACCGTGCACGATTACCTGAATGTTGCCAAGCAGCGTGGTATACGGCTGTTTGCGTTAACTGATCATGGACCTGCAATGGCGGATGCGCCGCATTTCTGGCATTTTGTCAATTTGCGGGTGTTGCCGCGTATAGTCGATGATGTTGCCATTTTGCGCGGTATTGAGGCCAATATCTGCAACGAACAGGGCGATATTGATTATTACGGCGATTATCTGGCTGAGCTCGATCTGGTGCAGGCGGGTTTTCATGAACCCGTATTCCCCCCGTCAGATGTGGCGAACCATACTGAAGCCCTGCTTGCCTGTATCCAAAGTGGTCATGTCGACATTATCACCCACCCTGGTAATCCTCGTTATCCTATTGAGCAAGAGCTGATTGTTAGAGCTGCCGCCGAACATAATGTGGCGTTGGAGATCAATAACTCGTCGTTTGTATCTTCGCGCAAAGGCAGTGAACCGACCTGTTTGTCGATTGCAAAGTTAGCCAAGCAGTATGATGCACCGTTGGTCATGGGGTCTGATTCACACGTTGCATTTACCTTAGGGCAATTCGATGAGGCGCTGAAACTGATTGATGCCGCGGGCTATCCGCAGGAACGACTGCTGAATTACACCCCTAATAAGCTGTTGGATTTTCTGCATGAACGTGGTCACCGCACCGTCGTTGATCTGCTGGAATACTTTGCTTAGATTTAAGCGTTAGTGGTTGCTGCGGCTGCACTTTGACTTTGTAGCCTGTTGAATGCGCTGAGGTGTTGGCGTATGCGAGTCCCTAGTGATTTGGTTGCTGTGGGCAGTTGGCATGTCGTTCGAGATCAAGTATTGTCGCATGCCGCCAGCGTTTGCTGGTTGTTAGGCAACAGTAGTGACCCAATCGGTCACCGTTTTGCAAGTAATCACTTGGATTATTTGTGTGGTTATTAGCAACAGCATTGTAAGCTCAGGAGAAAGCATGATCAGATTTGGCATTGACTTGGGGGGCACGAAGATAGAACTCGTGGCCCTGGATGACTCGGGGCGTGAGCTTTATCGGCAACGTTTAGCCACCCCTAGAAATTATTCCGGCACCCTCGATGCAATCTGTAGTCTGGTCTCTACGGCTGAAAATATCCTTGGTCAGCAAGGAACTGTCGGCGTGGGTATCCCAGGTGTAGTTTCTCCTTTCACTGGTGAGGTTAAAAACGGCAACTCGGTGTGGTTGCATGGACATCCGCTAGATAAAGACCTCGGGCAACGCCTTAATCGACAAGTCCGCGTTGCTAATGACGCGAACTGCTTTGCCGTTTCAGAGGCGGTGGATGGTGCTGGTGCCGGAAAACGTCTGGTCTTTGGCGTTATCCTTGGCACCGGTGTCGGTGGTGGTATTGCGGTTGATGGTAAAGTCCATGCGGGTGGCAACGGCATTGCGGGTGAATGGGGCCATATCCCGTTGCCTTGGATGCGTCCTGAAGAGTTCCGCTCAGCAAAGTGTTTTTGCGGCAATTATGACTGCACCGAATGCTATATTTCAGGCACGGGTTTTGTGCGGGATTACAATCTAAGCGCTGAACGTAAAGTCGTTTCAGGCAATGACATTATGCAGCTGGTGGCTGAGGGCGATGAGTCGGCTACCGCAGCATTTGAGCGTTTTCTGGACCGACTGGCGCGCTCGCTGGCATCGATGATCAATATCTTGGATCCTGATGTCATTGTGTTAGGCGGTGGTATGTCGAATGTAGATGCCATTTATGAACGGTTGCCGCTGATGCTAACGCAATATGTCGTGGGCAAGGAGTGTGAAACGCCCGTGGTAAAAAATCTGCATGGCAGTTCTTCTGGCGTACGCGGTGCGGCTTGGCTGTGGCCATTATAGCCGATTAACATAAGTTCACTGGCACCCAACATGGCGGTTCAGTACAGTGCTCTCTCTAACGATTACAGCCGATAACACGACAACTCATGTTTCTAATAAAAAAAATGCTTTCTCAGCTTTTTATGCCAATCCCAATGACTTTGCTCTTATTGCTGCTGGCCTTATGGCTTTGGCGCCGACGCCCCAGACTGGCGAAAGGACTAATCGTGTGTTCCATAGCCTGGTTGCTGTTCCTTAGCAGCAGTTTTGGCAGTTACTGGTTGTTATGGCCTCTGGAACACCAATATTCGGTGAGAACTGCAGCCCCAAAGCATGCCAGCGTGGTATTGGTGTTGGGATCGGGACACGATGATGCGTTAGCGGGGGAGGCGCGTCATAAACTGTCGGCCACCGCATTGGCGAGATTAACAGAAGGGCTGGCACAAGTGAAAAAAGCGGCCAGCAATGATTGTCTGTTAGTGGTGAGTGGCTGGACTGGCGGTTTGAATAGCACGCCTCATGCTGAGCAAATGCGTGATGCCGCTGTGGCCATGGGGGCAAATCCTGAGCGGATCTTAGCGTTGTCTGATGCCCGCGATACTGTGGAAGAAGCGTTAGCCTTGCGTCAGGCATTTGGTGCGTCAGCAACCGATATGGGCGATGATGCCGTTGGCGGGCGCCAGTTAGTATTAGTCACTTCTGCTGCCCATATGCCGCGGGCCATGAAGATTTTTAAAATGGCGGGTATGGAACCTGTTGCCGCCCCGACAGATTTTCTTGCTAGGCGTGACCATTGGTGGCGCTTAAGCACTGACAATCTGGATGGTTCAGCCAAAGCAATCCATGAATATTTGGGCATGACTTGGTTGAGCATCCGTATTATGTTGGGCGTTTAGTGCTCAATCTCTCCTTACCATGAACAATGACCCGGTTGAGATCCGTACCTTAAGCAAACGCAATGCACTCACGCTGACCCTTACTGGCAGTGTTTTGCTGTTGGTGGGGCTTTGCCTGTTTGTGGGATGGCGTGAGCTTTTTGTTATTGCCTTCATGTGCTTCTTCGGTGGGGCGATAGCCTTAGTTTTGGGCGTTGCCAAACAGGTTGAACCGGAAGTGGTATTGCGGCTCGATGCTCAAGGGCTGGTGTTTTTCCACCGAAGAGGTCAGTTGCAGGTTGAGTGGCAGAATATTCAACGCCTAGATTTGCTGCGGGTTCAACGTGGCATTGATTGGCTGACATTGCCTTATCTCGGTATCAAGCTCAAAGTCATTAATCCGGTGCTTGACGGCATCTCGCCACGATTGGCAACAGGATTACTGGCGGAACAGCGTTCTTTAATGATAACGGCGGTGGCCAATGATGACGAATTGCAGAGCCTAGAGCATTACTTGTCAGCGGAGTTTGAACCGTTAGTGGTGAATGGCGATCGCTACCGTGGATTGCTAGCGATGTTTGGCCGCCGCTGTTTAATGCTGGATAAATATCTGGGGTTTCACTTATATATTCCGGTCGAGTTTCTGCCGCTGGCTCCTGAGCAATTATTGCGACAACTCAGGGAATATAGACAACAGCAGTTACGGGATCTTGATTAAATCACTTAACGCTATTTCCTTCCTCATTCCTTCCATCAATACGCTAGTCGCACGTGGATTGTCTATAATGCTTTGATTTAATTTAGATTTTATGGCTTCGAGCAGAGATTGAAAGATGGCAGAGTGCCAAGTGATCACGCTTATTTCGACTGGCAATAGATAGAAATATATTAACTTTAGCAATACACCTCCAGTGTAATGAAGACAATTTGAAGAAAGGCATGGAAGCGTGGAGTTGAAGACTGATGTACATCTCCGCACTTACATAACATGGTATGTTTTGCACTGATAGCATCAGCATAAAAAAAGGGACCCAATGGATCCCTTTATTGAATAATCCGGGGCCTTGCAGGGAGCCCCGGCGTATTCATTACTTCATGATATGGAACTTGTCGATACCGTAAGACTTACCTTGAGCATGACAGGTTGAGCAAGACTCAATTGGCAGGTCAGCGGTGGAGTCTGGGGCATCGTCAGTGGTTGCACCGTTAGACTTGAAGTGGGCTAAGGCTGCACCACTGGTGTGACAGCTGCGGCATGATTCAGCCACAGGGCTGATGTAACCACCGGTAACGGCGATAGAACGCTTACCTGAAGTCAAACCACCATCTTCAGCAAACAGTTTTGCTCCATCTTTATGACATACAGAACAGTCACTAGATGGTGCGGGGTAGCCATGTAATTCACCTGTGTTATCAAGGAATACCCCGGCAACTTCGGTGGTGTTAGAGTTCATGTTACCACTGTGGAAACGGTGGGCAACAGTCACTAAATCACGGTTATGGAAAGTTGCAGAGCCCGCAGCAGCGCTTTGAACTTCGATATTACCTTCTGCATTTTTACCTAAAGTGAGGATCTGAGTGTCTGGATGGTATGAACCGGCATAATTGTTATTATGGCAATCCATACATTGGTCAAATTTATACACTCCATGACGATTGCCTTTGATATAGTCCAGAGAGGTATGGCAAGCGTTACATTTTGCTTCTGACACTGTGATACGAACTGGGTCGGCGAAACGTGCGGTGACAGCTGTATTGCCATCCAAATCAAAGAACTTAACAGTCGATGTTGCACCTACAGGATCATCACTATTAAACATCAAATCACTTTCAGTACATGCCACAATCTTCTCATCTGAACTAACACAGAAGTTGGCTTCAGTACCAACGTAGATTGTACCGGTAGCCTGAGCATCAGTGACAGTTGCAGTCAGAGTCAGTACTCCAGCAGCTGCAGTACCTGCGTTCAGATTGGGACGAGTTCCCCAACGAGTGACTTCACCTTTGTTGTTAACGTTCCCCATCAATGTTGAAACTTTGTTGAGGACATTCAACGCAGTGACATCAGCAAGCGGTGCACCATTGAAGGTCACGTTTGCTTTGATAGTCACATCCTGATTCCCTGGAGTGGTAGACGCGGCTTTGGTGGCGCTGGTGAAATCAACAGTCAGTAATCCAGCAACTTCCGCACGTTTACCTACTTTGTGAGCATTGATAGGTGCCAACGCTCCAGTAGAGTGACATGCTGCACACTGGCTGTCATCAGCTTGAGCCAAGTTGAATTCAGAATGACCTTCACCGGTAGCCCAGTCAATATTAGAGTGACAACCGCTACAAGCTGCACGATTAGGGGTTTCCCAAGAAGTCTTGCCTTCTTCAGTACTGTGACAAACAGTACATTGATCTAGTGGTGCAGGGTAAGGAATTTCTGCCCATTCAGCAGTCTGCTTGAAGCCGTATGTAGACAACTTAGCCAGATGTTCACCGCCATGGATACGATGGATCATGGCTGGCAGGTCAAATACATAACCTTTAGCAGCATCATCGGCGTTAGGTTGTAAAGCTGGGGTATGGCATAGCACACAGTTTTCAACATTCTGGTTTCTATGTCCAATGGGCGCAGCAATACCTCCTGTCGCTGGATTTTCACCATGGCAATTCATACATGCTTGGTTGGCAACAGTATCTTTGCCGCTGGCAACACCAACCTCTCCCGTCGCTGGAACATAGGTCATGTTAGACCATACATAGTCAGGCAGTTTGTTGCCGTCAGCATCAGTCAAATTAGTGATGCGTACGCCAATACGATGCGGCGCATTCAGATCATCTGTAGCGTTCATGATCGGTGCGGCACCATCATGAGCCCAAGTACCGGTATATGAGCCCGGTGTTGCAGGATCTTCAGTAATAGTACAAGCGTTTGAGCTGCCACGAGTACCCGTTAAGGTACAGTACATTGACGTGCCGTTGCCTGCCGCAACGCCATTGTTTTGCCAATACACAGCTGGACCATCATGGGTCGCATTGGTTACTGCTGTAGCTGACATCAAACGGATTTCACTGATACCTGTCAAAGGTTTAACTTGACCAGCTTGGTTCTTGGCTGTGGCAGTAAATTTCAATGCAAAAACACCATTGCCAGCGATGGTACTACCGGCAGGGTCAATTGAAATTGTCACATCACCAGCTTTATAGACGGTAGAAACAACCGAACCAGCGTCTGTCCCATTTTGACCGTCAGTACCTGGAGTCCCTGGGGCCCCCGGAGTACCTGGTGCACCATTTGCGCCGTCTTTCCCGTCGCTGCCACAGGCTGAAAGCCCGAGCATACCTAACAGGACTAACGCGAGTAATGACTTATTATGATTTTTCATCATTGCGTCCCTTGTTCAAATTATGTGTACTGCATTTGCAGTAGCGTAAATATACCTACATATTAGGGGGTATTAAGTTAGTACATGCGCGAATTGTGAATCATGGGTTAAGAATTTGATAGAGAAATTTCTAAAATTGAAATTCGAAATTTCAATTTTAGTTTATCGTGAAATGCATTTTTTAAATTGACAAAAAATATGATGTAAATCAAAGGCCAGTCACCAAATTTACCTTGAGTGCTGACCTTGTAAAAACGCGTTAGTTTAGGTGCCGAATTGTCGCTCTTCGGGGAGAACTCTGAAACTGAGTAATCTCGTAACAACATCGGTAATTAGTTGCCGTTGTTCAGTGCTGTATCGCCGATAATCATCTGATCTTTCAATGAGTTGATAGCATGGGAGTGCTAACGTGCGTTTAAGTTTTTCTACTTCACTCGTGGATAGCAGGCAGCACTTCAATTCGCTAACTCTATCGGTTTGGCAGAGTTCAGTGGCGGGAACCAAACCTATGCTATTCATAGTCAATAAATGTGCATGCCATTCTTCAATATCTTCGACCGAATCCATCTCCAACGGGGGCAAATTTTCCTGCTGGCAGTAGAGTTCTAATGGCTCGATCTTCTCATTAAAATTTTTAATGGTCATGTAAACATAAGGATAGCGCGCAATTTCTTCCAAGGTAATATTGGAAGAATGTTGCCATATTGGATGGTCTTTACGGCAAACCATACCTATTTCTCGACATTCACCAACAGTTGTCAGTTGCAACTCTTGGTTGTCAGGTATTTCTAGGCTGATCCCCAGATCCAATTCGCCGCTATGGATCAGATCGGCAGAGTCATTCTGCCATTTATACAGACGCACCTTTCCAAGCTTATCCGTCATCTCTTTTTGACCAAACACTTTGGACAACGCGCTTAATAGACCATAGCCTACGGCAATCTGCAGAGAACCGTCAGTGCGGCAGTCACGGCTACTGCTGGCCTGTAACTCAAGCTGATAGACAGACTGTATAAAATCACAGACAGGCCGATACAAATTTTCGGCAAGTGGCGTTGCCTTCAGTTTTTGTTGGCGACGGTAAAACAACTCATCATCAAATGCCAATCTGAGCGAACTGAGGCAACGGCTGATTTTGGGGGCTGAAACTGACAATTCCCTTGCCGTGATATTTGCATGTCCTGTTTCGTAAATGGTTTTGAATACCATTAGTGTGAAAATATCCAACTCACACAATTGCTTTAAAAGTCGGCTTGCCATAGATATATCTACTCGAAAGCTGAAATGCAGTTAAAGTTAATTAACTTACGAAATATCACATAAGTCTAAACATAAGTTGTCAAAATAACTGTGATAACCCGCATTCATATCCCTAATTCAGCAATCCATGTAATAAAATTGTGATCTATGTCAAAAGCTTGGCAGTGCAATACGACCAAAGACTAAAGCTGCCTTTCTAAATAACTGTTCCAAATAGTAGATCACAGGAAGGGAACTCAGTCCTGTTTGAGCGATCAGATCTATCGCCAAACAAACCCACCACTCGCCGAGGACTGAGAATGGCCATCTTAGCACCGCTATGCCGCGCTGAGCGCAAGCGCATGCAAAAATTGATTCAAAAAACCAACGATAAGCACTTTGCCAGGCGTCTTATTGCGATGTTGATGTTGCATCAAGGGCTGCCGGTTACCCAAGTTCAGCACA
>NZ_JAFNJD010000066.1:0-11872 GCF_017368415.1 Shewanella sp. 4t3-1-2LB | reverse complement strand
GCATAGTGGTGCTAAGATGGCCATTCTCAGTCCTCGGCGAGTGGTGGGTTTGTTTGGCGATAGATCTGATCGCTCAAACAGGACTGAGTTCCCTTCCTGTGATCTACTATTTGGAACAGTTATTTAGATGAGCCAGTACCCAACTGTCTTAGCGGAGTGTCGTCTGTGTTATGAAGACTGATTGCTCCATTTGTCAGTGATACACCATTCACATCCAAGAGTGCTTTCAATTCGCCAACAGGCACTCCGAGTTCATTGGCAATCGTACGGACTTGTCCAAGAACGTTTGCCAGTTGTGGTTGCGGATGTTCAGCAAAATCACCTCGGGCTTGTCTACTAATTTGCGCTAGTGTTGACGTCACATCAAACTGTTCTTCTGACAGTTTGTTTAAAATCGAGCGATTTCCCCAAGCAAGATGGTGTTGAGAGGTCATTCCTAACCTAGTGGGAGAAACTAGCTCACGATGTTTCCATAGTAATCGTTTTTCAATACCTTCATTTACAGCGCGTTCTGAGTACAAGAGCCACTCTGGTTCTAAATCTTCTCGCACAGTCAATCGTATAGTTAAGGCTGTCTCATCTCCCGCCTGCTTCTCATCATTGATGTTGCGAGTGTCAGAATTTATCCCTCTGAAAAAATAGCCATATGATTCTAGGTCTTTGAGGCCATCGTCTAAATTTCCAAGGGTTAAGATTATTTCTATTGGTTTGCTGGTATCCATCAAATGGAAATCAGCATCTGTGAACGGGTAAGAACGTCTAGCCCCTAGAGCTAAATCGATTGCATCAAGTAACGTAGATTTACCTGAGTCACCAGGTCCGATAAGACAATTGAGTCCTGGCTTTGGCCACCACTCAATATGGGAAATTGAACGGAAATTGCGAACTTCTATGTGTCTAATTAAAGCCATTCCATTGTGCTCTATAAACTATTTAATTATTTGACTATAGAGCAATTTATATCGCATTACTACATGGCTGAACCCCGATAAAAAAGGCAGAAGACCATCCCCACAAATACCAAAATTGGTCTTATGCCAACACCCGCTTTCCACTTTTTTATAACCCTATCTCCATCAGCATCTCTGATTTTGTGGCCGCAATTTGTCTTTGTCGATTTCGGAATAGATCATCTTGATAAAATGGCTGAATCGCCTCCAATCCCTTGGATACCGTGAGTCATTACTAAAATTTGTTTAACAGGTAAGTATTTATCACGACACTCCAGCATGGTCGAAACTCACTTTGGGGCAGAACAAAGCATACTGTTTTCATTGTTCTGCCTCGGCTTAGTTCCAAAATCTAGTGATTTTTAGGCTTAATCCATACGCTAGCGGCCAACGTTGCAATCAGGATTAGGGCTACCACCCCAAGCGAAAGCGCAACGGGTATATGAATGACATCAACCAGCGTCATCTTTAACCCGATGAACAGTAAAATGATCGCTAATCCATATTTAAGCAATGAAAACTTATCGGCCATACCGACTAATAAGAAATACATCGCCCTCAGTCCTAAAATTGCAAATAGATTAGAGGTCAGCACAATGAACGGATCGGTCGTAACGGCAAAAATCGCTGGAATGCTATCAAGGGCAAAAATGACATCACTCAGTTCGACCATCACCAAAGCCAAAAACAAGGGGGTGACATAACAGAGCCCATGATGTTTTACGAAAAAATGTTCACTTTCTAGCGTGCTAGTGACACGAAGGTGTCGTTGTAACCATTTGATGAGAGGGTTGTCAGCAGCACTTTCTTGTTCATCACTGCCAAAAAACATCTTGGCACCAGTAAAAATTAAAAATACGCCAAATAGGTAGAGTAACCATTCGAATTGGGATATTAACCAACTACCACTGAAAATCATCAACGTACGTAATACGATGGCACCTAACACACCATAAACTAACACGCGCCGCTGCAACGAAGGCGGCACAGCAAAATAATTGAACAACATCAACCAAACGAACAAGTTATCAACGGCCAATGCTTTTTCAATGAGATAGCCGGTCAAGAATGCTACTGACTGCTCCGCTGCGATTTCCTGACCAGAGGTACCACGTAAATACCACCAAAGTCCCGCATTGAAGGTTAATGATATTGATACCCAAATGACCGACCAGACAGCAGCTTGCTTAATTGACATGCCATATTCGCCTCGTCGACCTTGAATCATCAAATCAATCGCAAGCATGGTAATCACTATGAGTGCAAAAACGCTCCACAGCATAGGTGTTCCAACAGTGGTCATAAAATCACTACTCCTTAAAAATAAAATGGCCAACACAGAAAGTGTCAGCCATTGATTTTGAGCAGCAATAGACCTCGCCTTCCGGCAAGGTCTCACTTACAACCTAGCTAAACAGGTTGCTCGGCGACCGGATGTGCTAAACATCGTGATGACGATCTACCGACAATGAAGTTACTCCCCTTTGCAAGCGCAACTCTATTGCTCGGTGGAAAATTAGTCAATTGAGTTAGAAATTATTTTTAATGTGAATCGCCATCAATCAATAGACACTCTGGGTCATTACTAAAATTTGGTTAACGTAAATGGACGAGCAGGATTACTGATCATCTCTTGAAACACCGAATGGGCAATTTCGTTTTAGGTTAAGTAATAGCTATCCACTCTTGCAACGTGCGTTTTGCTTCAGTGTATTGACGTGAAACAATTAAATCGTCCTGAGAAAGCGCATTGGGGTTGTAGTATGAGGCCTTGGCTACGCGTGAAAACTTCACCTTATCAGGGGGCTCCCTAAAAGGATTAGGTTGTGAAGTACCAAATAGTGAATCATGCGCGGCAATAAAATGTTCTCTTTCTAGTGTCGAAGAGTTGTGTAGCAGTGCATGGCGCAATGTTTCGGTTAGCAGGTGTTTGAGTATGCGGTTTTCGCCTTTACTTGCAGCAAATAGCGGTATGGCGAATTCGGCCTGTTCTATAGCCGGTTTTATTTCAAGAGGCATGTGATTAGCAAGTCCTTTGAGATACCGCCTGAAGTATTTCTGAGCTTCATCCGTGGTGATGTCAAAGTAGCTTAGCTGTCGTCTTCGTATTAATCGTGATGACCACTGAGGCTCATCCGCAATTTTTTCCGCCCAAGGCATCCCCACAAGAACAATCGGTAGCTTTGCTGCCTCACAAAGATACTTTAAAGCATTGGCGATGAGCTGACGTTCTTGCTGTGACTTGAATTCAATGACTTCTTGAAATTCATTGATGATTAGTAGTTCAACGTCCGCATTTATTAAGCATTTGACAGTATCTTTCCTTAAATCTCGTTGCACTCCTCGTTGTCGTGTCCTGCGATGGCTGCCAAATAACTCCAAATCTGACAGAATTTGCGCAAACGTATGGTCAATGCCTTTGCCACTGGCAATGCGGGAAACCAATATAGGCTTGCCGGTACGGGATGCGGTTTGCGAAGAGGCAACACGTTTTTGATAGTGATTAATTAAATGGCTTTTCCCAACGCCAGTATCTCCCGTCAATAACATGCATTGCGGATCAGAATGGAATAACCGGCTTGCTCTGAGCTGATCAAAATCTTCAAATATTTGTTTTACTTGAGTGTGCTCAACTAAGCAGTCGCTAAATTGGTTGAGCAAGTGTATGTGATGTTCACTCAATGGTTGCGTCATTAAAAGGCTTCTAAGTCATCGTTGTCATCATTCCAAGACGAAAAAACGTCAGGTTTTGTCGCGTGTGGGGCGTTAGAACGCGGCTCTGATGACTCTGGAGCTATAGTCGTAGGTTTTTTATCACTGATGTTGGATAGCCGAGCTTGATTCTTAGCGGACTGTAGTTTGGTTTTCTTTTGTGAAGTTTGGAATTGTTGCTCAAGGGCGATATTTTCACTAAACGCCATCCTTGCTTTCGCTAGGTTGAGTTTATCGACTTGCGCATCAATGATCTGTCGATGGTGACTGCGAATAGTTTTGTATTCATACCAACTGATTTTATTCGAAGTCAGAAACTGCTCTGTGCAAGGAACTTCGAGATAGCCGTCCAGTTCCTCGAGAAAAACTTTGATAGTCGTAATATCATCTGGATCGACTTTGATTGTCTTTTTGCATGTTTCTTTTGATTGTGGGTAGCGTTTGCGATAATCAGCCAGTGCAGTGCAATCATATCTAAGGGTATCGTACGAAATGCCTTTCCCAGTCAGTGTTCTAGTATAAGTTTTGCCCATTATAGCATTGAAGCGCAGCTCATCATTCTGTGTCATTATTGACGGTGGCAATACCTCAAAGCTTTCTTTCCATTTTACCATCGGAATACGTGTCTTGCGTGAATCCGGTCTCTGATGGTAGACATCGATTACCCACCGATGAAATTCATTAATGAATGTAGAGAAGCGTACCTTGGCCTCTTTTGATGGATTGTAGTCACCTTTTTCCAAAATATTTGAGAATGTTTTACCCGGCATTTCAGAAAGAAATAGCTGGTTGATAACACCAAACATTCTTTCAATAAATGGTTTCAACCAAGGTTTCCTGACAGGGTTGTATTGGATATTGATACCAGCATCTTTACATGCCAACTCTAAGCTTTTTGACCAGAATTCTGCCCCATTATCGACGACTAACGTTTCGAATTTTCCGTAACAAGGCCACTCATTTTGAAGCTCAATATCAAGATGCGAGAGGTCTTTGGGTTTGATGGCGTGATTAATTGCTTTTGCGGTTGAATCATAGGATGGGGGATGGAAGCTGATATGAAACCCGAGGATACAGCCGCTGTATACATCAATGATGAGCGTTAGATAAGGACGTCCCAGAGGTATATGTAATTTGTCATCTACGACGATAAGATCTAGTGGAGTATGGTCGATTTCTACTCGCTGTAGGATGCGAGTAGGTGGTTCATGTGATGCGCAATATGAGAACCATTGATCGGCTTTAAACTTACCGAGTCGAGCTAAGGCTTGTTCATAAGGGGGGAGTTTTCTAATTCGTTTGGCAAATGATGTATAGGAAACTTTAGGGATTTTACCTGCCACGATTTGCTCATTGGCTATAGTGATCATGTCCTCGTATTTATCATATGCTTTCGCTATAGAGGGACGCTTTGCATCTAAAAAGTTAATCAATACTTCTTCAAAAAAAGATTCATCGCCTGTCACTTTAGCAGTCCTATTTCCCTTTCGATGATGCTGCTTCGCGAGTGAAGAAATACTTCCTTGGCTGTCCTTTAGTGTCTTGTGCCAGCGTGTTACAGTCCGCCAATTGGGTCGATTGTCATGATCATCCTTAAACAATTCATCGAGAATTGGAGTGAGATTTTTTTCTGTCCAGCCACCAGATAAACGACTTTCGATTTGTGATAGCAGTATCAGCTTTTTGGTGGCGAGGGCTTGCTGCTCTTTGGAATAAGTCTGTAGATCTCTTGGCAGAATGACTGCGTCATCAAGCTTGGTATATTGAACTGGCGTTTGCTGCGGTGTCAGTTGTGATGGGTCAAATTCATCCTTGAAATCCATCATTGGCACAGACTCAATAATGGGTCAGACATGAGTGTCTGGCTATGAATGTCGGTACTGATACGCCGCTGACTCATTAGCTCTAACATAATACGTCGTGCGTCAGCCGTACTAAGTTTAAGTTGACGTGTTAATGAAGAAAGTGAGCACTCTCCACTGGAATTTGCTATGTGTTGCAATAGTTGTTTCTGTATTTCTGTCGTTTCATAAAAACCACTGTAGCGATGAATGAGCTTAAGATTATCGAGAGTAATTTGAGTTCGAATCTGCTTGTCTGTGATCAAGTACAGCGGAATCCCAATAGCTTGGGCCGCGACTCTCTTTGCATCAAATTTTTGCTTAAATTCAAAATCTTGAGTACGACTAAATGGCTTGTATTCGTGAAAGCAACACGAGCCGTCATTGAGCTCTAATAACATGTCAGGTGTGTAAGGTAGAGATTTCCCATTGAACATATATCGAAACCCTTCAGGCTGACTTTTGAAGGATTTGACGTGGTCGTTATATTCGTGATGAAAACAAGCATCAAACTCCAAAGAGCTTTCACAAAGCACAGCTTCACCATTCTTGGTGCTGGCAAATTTGAAAACATTCTTGTTCGGTGAGGCCTTTCTTAGATCGCGAATATACACGGTGACATTGCTCAGTTGTATGCCAACTAATGTTCCCTAAGTTAGCTAAATTTTGAGCAGGTTGCAAATTATGTCATCTTATGGTTTTAAAAATTCATAATCACATGAAATAAAAAAGTTTTATTTTGTTGTTAACTTTCAGAAAGTCAGATTTATGTCAGTTTATGGTTTAATTATGTCAACTTATGGTTGTTTTATGTCAGCTTATGGTTAGATCGACATGAATTGTTGTTAACACCATAAGCTGACATAGCCACTTCATATATATCATTGGGTTAGTGACTTTCTTCAACCATAAGCTGACAAAAAATATAACCATAAGATGACATAATTTTTGGCTAATCCCATTTACGAGCTTCTTCACGTAAGAAAACTACAAATACGGTAGACTTCGCTGATGGAGTATCCCCGATCAATGACCTGTCTTACTTTAAATTCGGGGCTATATCTCTGATTGCTCATGGCTGTTCTCCTCTGCTCAAATAATAGTCATAGGATGTCTACTGAACGAGGTCCATTCCAGTTGGTTTATGACCATTACCACCATAGGTCTAAATTAAGCAACTGTGACAATTATTACGTTTACGAGGCTCCAGCTCGTCTCGTATCAATGGCTCGTAAAATCCATTCTATCCATTGTATCATTCCTTCCGCTGTTTTTGCCGAGAGGCACAGAGTGTCAACTGTGCTGGAGAGATTGGCGATTGCGCGCTGTGCATTCTCATTTGAGAAGTCATCAAAACAAGGCAATAGATCTTGTTTGCTGATGATCACTAGGTCGGCATTACGAAAAATCACCGGATATTTGGCGGGTTTATCGTCGCCCTCGCTCACCGATAGCAATACCACATCCAGATGCTGACCTAAGTCGAAGCTGGCGGGGCAGACCAGATTACCGACGTTCTCAATAAACAGAATATCGACATTATCGAGTGTGATTTGCGGTAGCGCGTTAGCGATCATATGAGCGTCTAAGTGGCAGGCCATGCCTGTCGTTATTTGTACCACGGGCACTTGCTGTTGACGGATCCTGTCGGCATCGTTTTCCGTTTCCAGATCGCCTTCGATAACCGCGACACCAATACCGCGTTGTTTCAGTGCTTGAATGGATGTCTCTAACAAGCGGGTTTTGCCACTGCCGGGAGAGGACATCAGATTCACCACCAACATCTTTCTCTCGTTAAACACGTCGCGGTTATGCTGAGCTTGGTGGTCATTCTCATGCAGCAAATTTTTAATCACCGCGATAGAATTTTGCCCGTCATCGGTGACGGCATATTTGCCATTGGGTGCCAGTAAATGGCTATTCCCATGTGTAATATTACAGCCGCAGGTGTTACACATATGCTTCTCCGTGGGACCTTATAAGGTTTTAGTGTTATGGTCTGTCAGTAGCGCTAACGCCTGTTGTAGCTGTTCTCCAGCGCATTGCATGTTGTAAACCGCTTGGTCGAGTGATTCCGATAGTTCGAGCAGTTCCAACGCCACCGCTTGTTGCTGCCATTGTTGTAGCTGCACAATGTGCTCTTGATTGTGGCTGTGCCAATGGGGCAGTAGCACTTGCAGACGTTGCTCTAACGAGAGCGATTCATGGTCATGGTGATGAGTATGATGAGACATGGCTAACTCCTTATTGCTTGTACTGTTGTAAGACGACCTCGCCAGCGAGCAGATCCATCGTCACCGGTTGGTATCCTGACAGTGTTAAAACGGGTTCAAAAAAGCTGTGCAGTTCGATGCAATCGTCGGCAAAGGTAATGTGGGTGATATCTGTCAACAGTTGCTGCTGGGTGCCAGTAATGAGTTTTACTTTGATATTGCACATAATTTATCCCCTGATATCGGCGATGCTGTGCTGTAATGTATTCACCATTTGCAACAGTGCCGTCTTCACCGCGGCCATCTGGGATTGATAAGCGCCGGGGATGTCAAAGGCGCAACTACCGTCTTTATCGGTATCTCGCAAACGAGCACTGTAGCTGAGATGGCCAAGCCAGGTCTTATTGGGCAACGCTTGTTGCAGATAGTGCAGGTCGGTGTCATCAACCACTTTACTGGCGATATAAGCGATGCGCTTGATGCCAATATCGGCGGCCAATTGCTCAATCTGGGTTGAGGTTTGCAGACTGCGTTTACCCGGTTCCACCACCACAATCAACACATCTACCGCTTCGGCGGTGGCGCGTCCGAGATGCTCAATACCGGCTTCCATATCCATGATCACCACATCATCACGTTCTAACAGCAGGTGTTTCATCAGACTGCGCAGCAAGGTGTGCTCTGGGCAGACACAGCCGGAACCGCCGTGTTCCACTGTTCCCATCATCAGTAACCGTACTCCAGCATGCTCCACACAGTAGCTGTCTGGTAAGTCGTCAACGCGTGGGTTCAATACGTAGAGTCCGCCGTTATTTTGGTCGGCGCCGGTGCGCTGTTTGGCGAGCTGTTTCATCTTGGAGAAAGGTTGCAACTGCGCAAGTTTGTCAGTGGGAATCCCCACCGCTGCAGCGAGATTTGCATCTGGGTCAGCATCGATGGCCAGCACCCGGCAACCATCGGCCGCCAATGTACGTGCGAGTAATCCGGCGATGGTGGTTTTGCCGACACCGCCTTTGCCGGTAATGGCAATTTTCATGTAACCTCCGATTGGCCGCAGCGCAACTCTGCGGCCATGGCAGTTTTAAATACCCAGTCCCTGACGTTTTTGTTTGATCACGTCAACTAACTTGTTACCGGCAACCTTGGGATCGGTCTCAATCAGGAAATAGCCACCAAACAGCTCTTTCGCACCCTGTTGCATCAGCGCTGTAACCGCATCAGAACCGGTCACTTGAGGCATGGTGCCGAGATGTGTTGGCAATCCAATCGCTACGCCCCAAGAGGCAATTGCAATGGCCTTTTCAGACATAGCTTCCGGTGCTGATGCCACCACTGGCAAATCACTCAAGTCAACGCCGAGACGATTGGCTAAGGCGGTAGCCACCGCCACCGCACGGCTGTTATCCACACACGAGCCCATGTGCAGTACCAGCGGTAACGGCCCGTTAAGTCCCGCGGCTTCACCAATGGCGGTTAGCACTGCTTTAAGGGACTCGCCAGCATATTGTTTGGTCGCTTCTGGAGTCATTAAGCCGTGTTTGGCAAATGCACCCGCACCGCAGCCGGTGGCCAGCAACAAGATATTGTTGGCAGCGAGTATCTTGGCGATGACTTGGTAGCTCTCATCCTGGGTGGTTTGTGTGCTGTTACAACCAGCAAATAGCGCCACCCCCTGAATATTGCCGTTGACAATGTTGTCAACCAGTGGCTTCAGCGGATCGTCTGCGTCCAATTTTGCCAGTGCCGCGACAATCGCTTCGGCACTGAAGCCGACAACAGCGGTTTGTTTAATTGCGGGAATATTGATTTTTTTCGGGTCTCGGCGTGTATAAGCGTTGATGGCGTACTGAATCACTTCCCGTGCGTTTTCAACGGCATTTTCCTCATGGAAACTGACATGACGCGCACTTTGAATACGGTTTTCATCGCTGGTGGTAATCACTTCTGTATGGAAACAGTTACCTATCTGTGGCAACGACGGCATGATGCATTGCACGTCTAACACCATGGCATCAAGTGCTCCGGTGAGAATCGCCATCTCTTGGGACAAATAGTTAGTCGCCAGTGGAATACCATGGCGCATCATCACTTCATTACCAGTACAGCAGATACCGACAATATTGATGCCTTTGGCCGCGCCAGCCGCCTTGGCGATGTCATTCATTTCGCGAGCAACGTCGCAAATCACTTCGCTTAGCAATGGGTTGTGGCCGTTGACGGCAATGTTCACCGCATCTTTGTCAATAACGCCGATATTGGCTTCGGTCACGATGGGGCTTGGCGTACCAAACATCACGTCGGACAGCTCAGTGCCTAATGCCATACCGTTGAAGTCAGCCAGCGCACCACGAATACCTCCGAGGAAGACGTTTTGTGGTTCAGCGTCACAGCCAATGTGAGTCCGCGCCATAATTTGCGCCACCGTGGCGTCAATGTTGTGAGGCAGTACGCCCAGTTTTTTAAGGCGATTGAGTCTTTTTTGCGGCAAACTGCTGCTGATCCAGTTGCAGCCTTTGTGATGGTCTTGATTCTGAAAATCTTCCAAGCTCTTGCTGGCAACATCGTAGGCGACGTCGAGCATGTCGCGATCTTGCGTCTCAATACCCAGTTTTTCAGCGATTCGGAACAGCTTTTGCGGATCGCGGATCTGATATGCAGGCAACTGACCTTTACCCACACGTTGCATTGCCAATGCGACATGGCGCGCATGTTCTGAGTGTGCGGCTGCGCCCGCAGCCATCATACGGGTCACGTTTCGTGCAACAATCGTGTCTCTTGTTGCGCCGCAAATTCCCGCTTGAGGTCCGTCGCCAAACGGATCTACGCGACAAGGTCCTTTCCAACAAATACGGCAACACAGTCCCAAAGAGCCAAAACCACACTGAGGTTGTTGCGCTTGATAGCGATCGAATACCGTTGCAATGCCTTCACTTTCTGCCACGGGGCACAAAGCTTTCACGGCGGGATCGCTGGTTTTGATAATTTGGTTCATCACTATTTCCTCAGAGTCAAATTCATATGTTTGTGGGACAGTGCCAGCTCTTTGGCTCTGGCTTGGATCAATGCCTTACGGTAGTCGCCCATGTTGACGAGACGGATGGCTTTGGTCGGGCAGGCTTGTACACACGCGGTTTGCTGCTGGTTATTGTCGGCGCACCAAGAGGTACAAAGGTCACATTTTAGTGCCACCCCTTGATTGGTTGAGGTTTCATCGTCTTTGATGCCGTCTCTTCTGACGCTGATCGCACCGAAGGGGCAGACCATGATGCACAGCTTGCAGCCGACACAGTTTTTCTCTTCAATCAGCACCTTGCCATCTTGCTGACGGCAAGCCCCGGTCGGACAGACCATGGCGCAAGGCGCGTTGTCACATTGACGGCACTGCATCGGCATCACCACACCGTCAGCTAGCACCACTTTAGTTCGCGAGTGCAGCGGTTGTTTGTTGATGACCGCGCTGACGAGTCCGCCTGTTCCACCGTGAGCAACGGCACAAGCAAGCTCACAGCTGTGGCATCCCAGACACTTCTGCGCATCTGCGTAGATAATTACGTTCTCCAGCTCTTTCATAGTGTTGGCCTTTGTTGGTATCGCCTTAAACGTCAAAGCTCTCTATGAATAGTTCTTCCCCCTGCAGCAATTTCAGTTCGTTGCTATCGCATTGCGGACAGCGAAAATGAAATTTGGGTACCTCGAACTTGGTTGAGCATTGTTGGCAGATGGCAATGGGTGTCAGGTGCACAATGATCAGCTTGGCGTTTTCAGCAATAGTTCCTTCTACAAACATCTCGAAGCAGAACTTCAGGGCGTGGGGTTCAACCGCTTTAAGCTGTCCGACCTTGACCGTGACCTGCTTGATGCTAGAAATTTGGTGACGAGCCGCTTCTGTTAAGAGGGTACGAACAAGTCCCTCGGTAATCGCTGCTTCATGCATTGGCTTTACCTCTCGCTGCTGATGAAAAGCTAACGGTCGTAACTTGGGTGAAAAGTCTGCAGTGGTTACAACAGTGGATCTGTCGTCTGGGTGACATTAGTCGGTGACATTGAGAATATTGGCGGTGTTAAGTTGGCAAATATTCCCTAGAGAACCGCATCGCAGCGGGAAAAATGCTGAATAGAAAGAACCATTAATTCTGAATATAAATTATTTTATTTG